>CALFHG010000066.1 GCA_937875805.1 uncultured Nitrosopumilaceae archaeon | reverse complement strand
ATTTAATATTAAATTTTAAATACTTAAAGTTACTATAGTAATTAATGTCGAAAGATATAATTACTATCGACTAGACTTGCGTAGCCCCGCAGAACGAAAAAGGTGTTCAGTTGTTTAACAATTGACTAAGAGAGGAAATCTCTCATTGTTCTGTAATGAAGGGGTATACGCCTTTTAATTTTCTAATATATCTACAGATACAGATCCTAATGTTTCTCTATTTGGATTAATTGTAATTGAGAATTCCTGCATTTCTGAAATGAAAATATTTTTCTGTCCATCATAATCCCATGTGAAATATTCAGAGATTCCAGTTTGATGTGGTGTTCCTATTAGCTTAAAATCTTCAGAGTAATCAAATGTATCTCCATTTAATGCAATTGATAAAATTTTTGGACTACTACCATTGGGAACAAATCTAAACAAATATTCTCCTTTTTCCAGAGTGAATTTTTCAGTATAAACATCATTAACGTACAGATTAGGATCTGCAAGTGTTATATGAAATAAAATATTGTTCTTTTCGCTAGTTTCATTTGATGAAAAACTGACTAAAACTATTGCTAATATGGCAACTATGGGAATTATAATTATTTTTTTATTCAATAAAATATTCATTAAATTCTATTATAAAAATAAATTCTATCAATACGCTTAATTTTATAACAATTATACATTTTTTGTAAATGGATTTTATTTGTAAGAAATGTGATTCTACATTTCATCTAGAAACAGACAGAAAGTTAATTTGTGAAAATTGTAAGATTCACTTAGATCTACTAGAACAACAGCTAAAGGTCAATCAAAAAAGAATCAATAAACTTGAAGAGCATAAGAAATATGAATTAGAAAACCACAAATCAGAAAATTCAGAAATACATTTGGAAACTATGAAACGATTAGAGTATAATTTACAGCTAGAGTATAAAAAGCGTGATGGAATCACAAAAACAATAAATTCTAAAGTTACATTCTAAATCTTTTCACTTTAATTTGAAACCATATTTTTTGTTTAGAAAGCTCTTTTCAGTATCTGTAAAGATTAGATGATATTTTATTGCTTAAGACGGGATATTTGGAATACTTTGTTTTACTTAGTTATTTTTGATATCCTGTAAACCATTTTTTACACCGGAAATTAAGTACATATTCTAAAATTAAATACATGCCTGGTTTAACTGACAAATGGTCAAAGCAATCAAAGCCTAGTATTACTGAACAAATCAATGATACTATCAAGCCTAAAGGTGCCTTAAAACCAAGAGTTCAGGAAGGAATTAAAAAATTACAATTACAAATTAAAAAATTAGATACTATGCTATCAAGTTTGCAAGCACGCGATGCAAAATTATTCCAACGAATTGTAGATGCAACACAAAAACATGATAATCAAACAGCCAAAGTTCTTGGAAATGAACTAGCTGAAGTAAGAAAAGTAACAAAAATTTTAAGCAGTGCTAGAATAGCATTAGAACAAATAGAATTACGATTATCTACATGCAGTGATCTTGGAGATACTGTAGTAGCTATAATGCCTACAATGGGATTAATGAAGAATCTTAAATCATCTCTTGGAAAAGTTATGCCAGGAGCTGAGGCAGAAATTGGTCAAATGGCAGAAATGCTTGGTGGCTTTATGACAGAAAGTTTCTCAGGAGATGCAGCATTTGGAGTGGATGCAACAACTAATGCAGAATCTGAAAGTATCTTAAAAGAAGCTGCTGCTGTTGCTGAAAGTTCAGTAGGACAAATGTTCCCTTCAGTTCCAACAGATACTCAAGAAGCAACAACTAGCAAATATCTTTAGTTCTAAATTTTTTATTCATTAAATGAATCTCTAGAATCTTTAATTTTCTTAACTCTACTACCTTCATCATCAATTATTCTATCAACACCAGAAAGTCTTTCTCTTAATGTATTGATAATAGAACCTACTTCATCTGCTTCATTTTCTACACGTTGTCTCTTATTGGCAAGTTCCCCAATTCCTTTATTTTCTTCTTCAATGTATTCACTAACTTTCTGAAGCTTTTCTTTGAGATTTTTAATATCAACTGATTCTTCTTCAATATCTTTTTCAAGTAAAGTTCTCTTATCTTTGAGATTCTTAATCATTAAACCGACATAATCTATTGCTTCTTCTAATTTTGCCCGTTTACCCATTAATTCTCCAATTCCAATTTGACTGGTAGATTCTATTGTAGAATTAGATTCTTCAGTGTTAGTACTTTCAGTTCTTTCTTCTACCATCTCTCCTCCCTCTTCATTTTTGAATTTATCAAACATTTTATGATTTACTTTTCAAAATGGGAATAAAAAGTTACTATGCATCTCAAAGCTGACCTTGTGAATGATTTTTAGTCAATTAAAGAAAAAAATGGTGATATTTCACCAAATTGAATTTTTAGATTCTTGGTCGAAACCAATTGTATTTTCAGTATTTGTGGCTTGATCTCCAATTTGTAGAATCTTGATATTTTGAGCCGATTCAAGATTTTTAATCATGAAATTCATTAATGCAACTACAATCATGTTTTCTTCTAATTCTACATCAAATCCAGAAAATACGACCTTGAAGCCTAGTTTTACATCTGAGAGGTCTTCATTTTCTACAATTTCCCATAGATTTTCTCCTAATTTTGATACTTTACCATCAAAAATGACGATTCCTGCATTGTATGACTTGTAATTTACATATCCCCAAGTCATTTTCTCATCTATTGATAGGATTCTTTGTAAATCCTCTTCTACAAGATCATTAGGTAAGGCATAATGGTTGACTTTGAGCTTTCCATTAACCATTTTTTCTGTTAGAATTTCTCTATTTTCTTCCTGATTTACTTTATTTTCTGCAAACGCATTTACAGATAATGGTGAAGTACCAAGCATCAAGAGGATGGCTAATACTCCAATAATTCGGATTTTGACTTTTACCATGTGAAAATTATATGTAAATGATAGATTAGGAACGGTGAGGAATCATCTTGTTCCTTATATGCTAAATTCTATCAAAATTGTCAAAAATTTAGAAAAATAAGATCATTTTTCTAAAAATATTTGAGAATGACATTTTTTAGGAAAACTTGATTTTTTTGAATAAATTCTCAGGCATACTTTTTTTCAGAATTTTTTAAAATCATCAAAAATAGAGTATTTTTTTGGTGAAACCACTGTTCCGCTTTGCGTTCCGCTATGAAGTTTCAAGATGTCCCTGATAAACTACATTGTTCTATACTAGAGCATGTCAAAACAACAATACAGGTCCGAAATGGGCATAATGGGTGATATCTTAGATGTAACTGCCAATGGTGGTCGTAGTGGAGTCATTGTATCTGCAATCTCTCGCAAAGCCAACCTATCTCACTATGCAGTACTAGACAAATGTGAAAAACTAGTAGAAGCCGGCTTAGTCGAATCCGTCAAAAATGATAGAAATAGAATCTTTTTGATTACTGAAAAAGGACTCCAATTTTTCCAGGAATTCAAGAAATTTCAGGGACTCGTCGAAAACATGAATCTAAGGTATTGAGCATATGAATCCAGAAATCGTACCAATGCATAGGAAAGAGTCTCTTAGAGAAGATGGAATGCTTTTTGTAAGGACTGAAGGTATTGTCGATACAATGGTCAAAATACCTCTTTTGGTAGCCAGTATGATTATTGTAGCAGCTATAATGCCAATTCAGTCTTCATTCAGTTCTCCTAGAACATTAGATCTGATCATTTATCCTGATGGGTCGACACATGTTTCTACAGAAATTGATGTAGATCCATTTGCTACTGATTATGAACTTGATCTGTTTGGAAGTACTATTGATAATTTTGTAGCTGTAGGTGAAAATGAATTTTTGTTAACTAGTGATGTTATAGGAAATTTTGCATTAATTGAAACTTTTGGTTCATCTGTTATTTCTGTAGAATATGATATTCATGATCTAGTATCAAAACAAGGTAGAGTTTGGACATTTTCTTTAGATGCTCCTTCTAATTTTACATTACTTTTGCCAAAAAATTCTGCAATTGTTGGAATGACAAATCTTCCAATCAATATGGAAATTGTTGATGATAAAAATCAATTAACTCTTTCTAGTGGTAATGCAGAAATCAATTATCTTTTTAGTACAATTCCAACTATTCCTAATGTTATAGATCCAGTTAATCCTACATTGACGCCTGATTATCTTTCATATGCATTAATTGGTGGAGTTGTAGCTGCTGCAGTAATAGGAGTTACAATAATTATTCGCTCTAAACAAAAAATTGTAAAACCAATACAAGATCAACAATTAACTCAAACAGCACAAAAAATTGAAACCATTGATGCTGAAACAATTTTTAAACTAAGGCCAGATATACGTGAAGATGATAAAGAGATAGTGAAGTTTATCTCTGATAATGGAGGACAAGCATTTGAAAGTGAATTGCGTAAAAAATTCTTACAACCAAGAACTACAATGTGGCGTGCTGTGAAAAGATTGGAGCGTAATGAAATTGTTGAAATTGAAAAGAAAGATTTGCAAAATCTAGTAAAACTACGAAAGAATATGGAGGAAGAGGAATGAAAACATTAGCATTATTTACAATATTTGTATTGATTTTTGGAACGGTATCAACATCATTAGTAGGTGATGCATATGCACAAAAAGATCCTAACATTTTACTACGTATTGCTACACAAGCAGATGAACAGATCTCAAATCAATTAGAAAGATCTTATGGTAATTCAATACCTTCTGATGTCCAAACTCTATATTTGCAAGGGCAAACTGCAGTAGTATCATTAAAAAATTCTCTACCTGACGATATAGAACAAGCAAGAGAAGATTTTCTTATGGCAATGAAATTATTTAAACAAATTTCTAAAATGATTTCTGAACCTATTGAAAAATCAACAATATCTAAATCTACAAGAGTTGCTGATAGAGATCTATCCAGCGAACTTGATAGATTAGAAAAATATGTTGAAAATCTAAAAACTATATCTAAAAAACATAATACTGGAATAATTTTTGATGAAATTGATCAATTAATAGAATCTGCACGAACTCAAATAGAGACAGAAACTGCTTCACCTGAAATAATTGATCAATTAAAACATCATGTTAATTCCATCCAACAAAAAATTCATGATTCTTCTTCAGATGGCACATCTAATAGAATTAACCAATTTATAGAGAAACAACTTAAAACAATTAATAAAAAATTAACAAAAGCATCTGATGCTGGTGCTACTGCAGACCAAATTGGCGAAGCCGTTAAATTAATTGATCAAATCAAATCTTCAATAGAAAATAATGATATTGATAATGCTAAGCTAGTTTTTCATGAATTGAATAAATTAGTGAAAAATATTGAACGTTCAGTACGCTAGATAACATAAACTTCATATACATTTTCTAAACAATTTGAGCATGGCATCCAAAGCAATTACTGCTGGTGTGGGAATTCCAATGATTATTGTTGGTGCTTTGATGGCTTGGTTATGGGCTCCACTTGAAGGAGATTTTCAAAATCAAGTAGAACTTGTAGGAAGTACAATTGGAATTTTGGGAGTGATATTCTTTATCGCTGGATTATTCTATACAAAAGAACCAGTAATGCATTAGAAACTCACTGAATAAATAATGAAAAAAGTTACGATTATTACTTGAAAGTCAGATTATTTGAAATATTTACATCAGTTGAAGGTGAAGGAATTCTTTATGGAACAAAGACTCTTTTTGTTAGACTTGCTGGATGTCCTTTTACCTGTTTTTACTGTGATACAAAAGAATCACTCCCTCTTAATTCTGGAACAGAATATTCTATTGAAGATGCAAACAAGCTAATTGATTCTAATCTAAAAAATCAAACTTACAAAGTCAATTTTACTGGTGGTGATCCACTGATTCAACATGAAGCTGTAGCATTACTTGCAAAACATATCCAGGAAAAGAACATCCCAACTTATCTTGAATCATCATGTTTTGACGTTGATAGATTTGATCATGTTTTACCATTTTTTGATATTGTTAAAATTGAATTTAAAACAAAAGATTCTGATTTTGTTGATGCAAAACATTATGATAAATTAATTGGCCATACAATGAAATGCCTTCAATCATCTGTAAAATCAAAGAAAACAACATACATCAAAGTTGTAGTTAGCTCAAAGACTCAACCAAATGAATTTACAAAATTAGTAAAAGAAATTTTTGATATTGTATCTAAAGATGATCTTGATGGATTCATTATTCAACCTACATATGGAATTTCAGAACCATCGCTAGATCTTTTATTGGAATTGTATGACTTGGTATATCCTTATTTCATTGATGTTAAGGTCGTACCTCAATTACACAAATTTATTGGTGCTCCATAATTTTAACACCTGCCTAAAAATCAGATTAGGTTCAAATACTAGAAAAATTCTGTGAGAATATCAAATGGATCAAGAGCGTGTAAAAAAACTCGTAAGGGAATTAATTATTGAACTTGGCGAAGATCCCACACGTGAAGGGTTACGTGAAACCCCTGAAAGAATTGCAAATATGTATAAAGAAATCTTTGGTGGCTATGATTCTGATTCAGAACTATCAGTTCAATTTTCTGAAGATTCTGATGTAGTAATTGCTCGTGATATTCAATTTTATTCAATGTGTGAACACCACATGTTACCATTTTATGGAAGAGTTCACATTGCTTACTCACCAAATGGCCGAGTCTTTGGAATTTCAAAACTTGTTAGATTAGTAGAAAAATATTCAAAAAGACTACAAATTCAGGAACGACTCACCAAAAATATTGCTGATGAACTACACTCTCAAGGAGTAAAAGGTGTGGTAGTTTTAGTAGATGCAGAACATCTGTGTATGAAAATGCGTGGAGTCAAAAATGATGCAACACTTTCTTCATCAGCATTTAGAGGAATTTATGAAAATAAAGAAGAAAAATTAGGCATAATGTCACTCATTAGACAACGTGCATCAGATTTAGCAATTTAGAGAATACTGAAAAATTAAATAATCACCATTTTTGATCACAATCATGGGAGTAAATCCGTACATTCACATTCCAAAAGAATCCTGGCCAAATTGGACATGGTATGCAATTGAATGTATTATTGTAATTGCAATCTCAATGTTAACTTCAAGTAAAATTACTGATTCAATTGAAGGACTTTCTCCAGAAGTACAAAACTATGTGTTTATGGGAATTGTTGGCGGATTCTTTTTAGTTTGGTATATTGGTATCAGAGGTTTAATTCTAAAAAAGAAAATTCTCAGAAATAGTTACTAAAATTATTTTAGATATTTTGTTTTGTCTATAATTCCAGCTTTTGCAAATGCAATTTTTCTATTATTACATGATTCACATTCTCCGCAATGATATTTTTTATTTGAATAACAACTCCACGTTTTGAATATGGAATCACCCAAAACTTTCATTCCTGATTTTAATAAATCACTTTTTGATAGTCCCATTCTGTATGGTGACCAAATTTCAATATTTTTTCGTAGTTTTGATTTAATTCCATCAATTTCACCTTGATTAAATGCACTTTCTAGCTTTTTTGCAAAAATTGGTCTGCAATCAGGATAGTGTTTGTCTCCAGTATGAGCACCATATACCACTAGACTGGCATTTAATGTAAAAGCCCATGCTGAGGCAATTGATAGAAAAACTGCATTTCTAATTGGTACTACAATTGAATATTCAAATTTACTAGGAATTTTTCTTTTAGAACTTGTCAAAACATTAGAATTTCCATACAAGTCTTTCATAAAACCAATATCAATTATTTTATGTTGTTTTAATCCCAATTTTTTTGCAAAAGATTTAGCAGCAGCAATTTCACTATTTGCTTTTTGTCCATAAGAAAATGTAATACCATACAACTCGTATTTTGATTTTAAATATGAAACAGCACAAACAGAATCCACACCTCCACTAAAAACAATAACTGCTTTCTTCATAACTCATCCAACTATTTTCTTTTGTTTGCTGCACCCTTACTTGGCTTACATATTACAGTCTGACATTTTGTATTTGTAAATGCAAATCCTTTTGCCATAGCTAAACTAATTTTTTTTAAATTAGCTGAACTTTTTGAAAATGCAATTACAGAAGGTCCTGCGCCACTAATAGTAACACCTAACGCTCCTGCTTTGATAGCATTTTCTTTCACTTTGGCAAATCCTGGAATCATATGTTGTCTGGCAGGTTCAACTATCACATCTTTAATTGAATTTCCAATAATTTCAGGATCTTTTTTCATAAATCCTGCTACAATTGCAGCAGCATTTGATAAATTCAAAATACTGTCAGATAACTTGATTTTTTTTGGAATAACACCTCTTGATACTTTTGTTTTCTTTTTTGGCACATTGATTGTCGGTACTGCTATACACATTCTAAGATTAGTTGGCGGTTCAATTCTAATTACATCTAAAGGGTTTGTTTTTACAATTACAAAACCACCTAAAACAGAAGCTGCAACATTATCGTAATGAACTGTACCTGCACTTGCTTTTTCACCAGATCCTGCAAATTCTACTAGTGAATTCCCATTCAATTTTAATCCAAATAATTTATCAAATGCAACTGCAGTTGCAGCAGCTGATGCTGCACTACTTCCCATTCCATACCCTGCAGGAATCCCTTTTTTAATTTTAATTTCTATACCATCTTTAATTTTAAATTTTTTCTTCATATTTTTTACAACTAATCCAGCTGTATTTTTTTCAGGATTTGTAGGGATATTATCATCTGTAATTATTTTAATTCCACTTTTTATTTTGGTTAGTGTGATTGTATCGTAAAATGCATCTATTGCCAATCCAAAAACATCAAATCCTGGTCCTAAATTTGCAGTAGATGATGGTGCCTTGACTGTAACTTTTGATACCAATTAATTTTCTACCTCTTCACCTAAATTAAGAATTCTACTTAGAGCACCCTCAAGATTTAGAAAGCCTTCTCCAGTAACATTTGATATTGGAATTAATCCTTGTGCAAATCCTCCTAAATTCAAACCTCGTAAAATATTTGTAGTCAATGAATATGTATCACCATCTGTTTCTTTACCAATAGCATTTTCTAATGTTTTTAAATTTGTAGACCATTGTAAAATATCTTTTAATTTATCTCCAATTAGATCTGTTTTTGTTAGAACATTAATTGTTGATAAATTCAAACGTAATCTTATTGATGTTGCAAGCAATGCAATTGAAACAAAATTCACTGGCGAAGTAATTAGTGATCCATCAAAAAGAAAAATATTTGTTTTTTCTTCAGATGAAATATTATCTACTATGAAACGTCCACTAGACCGATATGCAAATAATTCAATTTGACCAGGTGTATCTACAATTAGATAATCTGGATTTACTTTGTATACCTCATCTCGAATTTCATCAATTTTTGATGCAATCAAATCATTTGCCATGACCATAGCGCCATTTGGACCGAGTTCATACTGTTGCATAATTGATACATAATCAACATAGTCTCTAACATCAATATCACATGTATACGGCATATTATCTACACCTGGATCTAAATTCAAAATTGCAGCAAATGCTCCATTTTCTGAATAATAATCCTGTAACTTTGATGAAAGTAAAGATTTTCCTGAACCTGCAGTACCTGAAACAAAAATTGTTTTCAATCCGTCTAATTTTCACTATTTGCTTATATTTCAAACTAGCTTGTTTTTAGATTATAATCATTGAAAATACCAAATTGGTATTCAAAAAGATCAAAAATTTCCATGTTATCTTTAACTGATTAAATTGTATTTCATTTATGATTCAAAGTACATTAGCAAAGGAAGATAATCTCAAAGATTTAGTAGTAAAATTACTTCAAGAAAGAAACCTTTCAGACTTTGAAATGCTAGATTCACTATTTACAGAAGTAAAACAGGAATTCAAAATCACATAAATTTTTAGATTAAGTATATTTTTCATGCCTAATTCTAGGCACACATTTTTCCTGACTGGATATGTACTCAACTTTCATATTTGATTCCTCAAAAAAATCATCAAATGAACTGGAGACTAGTCGCTATTCCTATTACTTTAATTCCTATTTTCATTATTGCAATCCAATTTGATATTCAAATTGAAGATGTTCTAGCAATTGGATTACTTCCATTTGTTGGGGCAATTGTTGCCATGATGATAAAGTTGGGTCTTCAAGGAATCAAATTTGCATATATTACAAGAAAATATCTTGGACATTTTGATTCATTTTCCAAATTGGTTGGAGTTAGAATGGGTAGTGAATTTATCAAATTTACAACTCCAATGTTTATTGGAGCAGAATTTGTTATAATTTATTATTTGCATAAAAAAGGAGCAAAACCTGCAAAGGCTGCATGGATTGCAATTATGGATATGGTAACTGAGGTGTTTGCAGCAGGATTGTTATCTATTATGGCAGGAATCATTGCATTACTAAGTGGAGCATATGTGGTTGCAGCAGCAATTTTAGCAACAAGTATTATAATTACATCTTTGTGGATGGTGATGTTCTTCCTTTCTTCCAAACATACATTCCAAGTTCCAAAGGTATTAGAAAATCTTGCAAAGAGATTTGCAAAAGAAAAAGGTGTAACAGCAATTAAAAAAACAAACACATGGATGGAAGAAGTATGTATAATGAGTAGAGAAAATTTAAAAACTTCAGAATCCAAAAAAATCTTTACAATATCATTTCTATTTTCGTTAGCTTCATGGTCATTTTATGGAATTTCATTTATGATTATTGCAATGGGAACAGGATTTGTTATCAATGCATTTGATTCTATCATGGCAGTAATGGGTGCAAATGCCATCGGAAATTTGCCAATAACTATAGGTGGTTCGGGTTTGGCAGAATTTGGAATTATTGCATATATCAATAATTTAGATCCTTTTGCTTTTGAAATTACTGAGGGAATTGTAGCTTGGGATGCAGTAATTGGATGGAGAATTGCAACATACTATGTTCCAATTGTAATTACGTGGCTACTTTTGGTAAAATTAGCCTTGAGTAGGATATCTAAACCACAGGCTACATAGAAAGCACTTTATCTTTATACAATTTTTTTGATTTGTGGATTTTAAAAACAAAGTTGTTCTAATTACAGGTGCATCATCAGGAATTGGTAGAGAATCTGCAATAGAATTTGCAAAATTAGGTGCTAGCATCATTTTAGTTTCAAGAACAAAAGAAAAGCTTGAACAAGTAGCAGATGAATTAAAAAAATTCAATGTAACTATATTGGTTTGCCAATGTGATGTATCTAAAAAAGATCAAGTAAAAGAAATGTCAAAAACAGTTTTAGAAAAATTTGATTCAGTTGATATTTTAGTAAATAATGCTGGTTTTGCAATTTATGGCTCTGTACATGATCTTAGTATTGATGACATAGAATCTCAGATGGAGACAAATTATTTTGGAATGGTGTATTGCATAAAATATTTTCTTCCATTAATGTTGAAGAAAAAATCTGGTCATATTGTCAATGTGGCATCTGTTGCAGCAAGTTTTGGTTTGCCTGGAATTGCTTCATACTGTGCATCAAAATTTGCGATGTTAGGATTCTCAGAAGGTTTGAAACATGAATTAAAAAATTCTGGAGTTGGAATTACAGTTGTTAGTCCTATTATGGTTAGAACTAACTTTTTTGAACATCCATCCTTTGAAAAAATGCCAAAATTTTCTCCAACTTCGCTCAGTTCTAAAACAGTAGCAAAAGCAATTCTAAAAGCAGCAAATTCTCCAAGATTGGAAATTATTGTTCCATCTCTAGTTAGAGGTGCAGTTTGGTTGAAAAATACATTTCCCTATTTTATTAATCCAATCTTAGGAAAGGCTTTCAAAAAACAATTAGATTCTATGAAAAAAGATTAATCTTCTTCTAAATCTTCCTTTACAGGTTTACTGGGGTTTGCATCTAACAATTCTAGGGATTTTAATTCAAATTGATAAATTGCCTTCATTTCAATTTCTTTCTCTTTTTCTAGAAATTCTGATACTTTTTTACTTAATGGTGCTTTATGTTGATCAAAAACAAATTCATAGACTTCACCTTTTAGTAAATCATCCATTTTGATATCTTTTACTACATCCATTGTTACAATATGTCGTCCATCTTCTACTGCATCATACAATTGAACATCTACTTTGTTATCTTCATAATAAAATTCTAGAATATACCCTGTTCCTTTTAATTCTTCAGGTTTCTTAAATTTTGCATTTTGAATTTCATCAGTAACCCATTCAGGAATTTCATCTTCTTTCTTTTTTACCATGGTAAGCTACTCTATACTTTCTGCTTTTTCTTTTTTACTTTTTGACCACCATTCTAGATAGTCATCATGTTTATCATCACGTGTTTTTTCTCTTTGATTTAACTTGGATCTGATATCTGTAACTTCTTCTCTTGTTGCGTATAATCCACATCGTTTACAAATGAAATGTCTTCTGTTTTTTTCATCCATTTTCATTGGAATGTCAATTTCATCAAATAATTTGAACAAAGCGTCTCTACTTCTGTCTTCTTCTTCTGGAAAATCTTCTTGATATTTTGTTTCTATTTTCTTTTTCTCTCGGAATGTACATTCAGGACAGTTAGGCACTGTTGATTTGGCTCAATTTTTTCCATAAAAGCGTTCCCACAATCTCTATTGATCGATATTATCCGACACGCGGATTTTTTCATCATCCCTTGCGGTCCGTTCGCCCATCGAAATCCCGCGTGCCAGATGAAAAAATTCATCAAAATAATCTATTATTTCTTTTCTTCTAATATTTGAGCAGCAATTTTTGCTGAATTTTCTGCTCCACTAGGAACAAAATTCTTTGAGAATTCATTCAAACTATCTTGAAATGCTTCATAATTTTCTTTAATTTTGGTTATACCATTAGTTACTTGATTTGTTTTAATCGCAAGTACGCCTAGATTCTTTTCTTCAGCCCATCTAATGTTATTTGTATGTTCATCATAAATTGGAATTCCAATTATTGGTTTTGATTTTCCACCCATTATCTCACCCATTACCGTGTGAGAACCATTAACAACTGCATATTTACACAAATTTAGAATTGTATCTTTTTCTTGTTCTGAGAGAAAACCAATATCAATTTGTATCCAATCTATTTTTTTATCCAAAGCTTCTGATACAGAATATTTTTTTCCATCTTTTCCTAATACTGTATCTATGTTTGAATCATTTTTTGCATGTGATATTATTCTCTTTTCTTTTTTCATTTCATCTTGCTGAAATACTTTTTCATATCTTTGACCTGTTCCATCATTAGTTGATTTGTTTCCTGTTCTCATCCAATAACCAAATTCATTATTTTTGACTAATTTTTCAAGATCTGAAGAATCTTCTTTTTTGATTTGTTTACTATTTGTAAAATGTCCAACATATGTAATTTTTTCTTCTATGCCTTTAATAAAATTTAGATTATATTCACACATTGTATATGGAGGTGGAGAATCTGCTACAAGAATTTTTGATGCCTTTGCAATTTGTTTTGCAACAAAAATTAATGAAGGATAAAGATATGATCTTGAATTGTATAGTTTTGGTCTAAATTGATTTGTTACAAACAAACTTGGAATGTTTCTATTTTTAGCTAGAATGTTTGAACCCATATCACCATCATTAATTACTAGATCAAATTTTTCTTTGTTGTAGAGTTTTCTCTCTTCTCTCAAATAATTTGTAATTTGTTTAACTAGTGATGGGTTTTTTGAAACTGGTAATAATAAATTCATTAATGATTTTAAAACACTGGGACCAAATTTACCATCAATTGGTGTTGGCATTAAAATTTCATGAATTTTTTCTTTTTGGTCAGGGAATTTTTTTAATAATTTTTCATAAACATGATCTTTGCTAGAGTAATGAACTTCAAATTTTTCTTTGATATGATCACCTAAGACCTCATTTAGTCTCATCATTCGTGAATAGTGACCGCTTCCCCACGGATAGATGAATTCTCCTATTTTGAGCACAATATGAAACCAAATATGCCGTTTAAATTCTCAGTGATTTTCAAGTGAATCTAAAATATCATGTACATTATTGGGACCAACCTGTATTGTGATAATTTTTTTTGTTTTTAGAGCAGATTCAACTTCTTTTTTTGAAAAAGAAGGAATTTCATTTGTAGTCATTACAACCATTTTTTCTAATTTTTTGATATTTCTTTCTAATCCTATCTCTTTTGCTTCATCAAACAAATTCATATCAACTCCAGTAAGTGGTAGAATAGGAATTTTCTTTTTTGCAAATACTAGTTTTAATGAATTATCAATAAAATCTGAAGAGTAAATTAACGGAGATAATGCTAATGACACACGATTATTAGAATATTGTAATAATATTTCTAATATTGAATTCACATAAATTAAATAATTTTTAATTCCATTTGGACTGATTTTAAGTTGTAAGAATTCAAGTTCAATTTTATTTTGGACTAATCTTGGAATTATTTGATTAATTATTTTTGCAAGATTCATTAATTCTGATTTTTGTCTATAGCAAACTATTATCTTTGTATCATAACCTTGCTTGATTGTCTCATAACAAGAAACTGCAGAGATTTCATCATATATTGCACAAATGGTTTTTTGATTTTGTGACATGTATGGTATTCCTCCTTTACCTTTATCTGAAAAAATACAGATGTATGCATTATTTTTTGTTAGATATGTGTATAGTAATTTATCAAAATTTTCATCTGTTCCTGGATGAGCACCTAATTTTACTTTCTTTTCTATAATGTTGGATGTTGCAGCAATTTCTACATCCTTAGTGACAAATCCTTTTGAAACTCCTTCTACTTTTACTAGGAATTTTTCTCCCTTTAGGAGTAAATTACCACCAATTGAGGTAATTTCAGAAACAATATTTCCAAAATCATTTTTTATTTGTCTTGCAATAGCTACTTTTTCAATTCCAAAAAGTAAATTGATTGCAGATGATGCAAAGACAGGATCATTTGCATTAACTAGAATTACATCTCCATCACGTTTAACAGATTTAAATTCTTGATTTTTTATTTTAAGAATTTTTTTAATATTTGAAATTAAGTGTGGAATTTTATTTTTTGAAAATATACTTGGAAAAACTACAACATATGATATTTCATCCATATTTTCTATTTTGAATTCTACTTGTTTATAATTTAGGACAAAACTTTAGGTAATCAATATAAAACTAATAATCATAGTGAAAATGTGACAAAATTCACACAAGAACAAGTAGATGAACTAAACTCAAAAATTAAAACTGCTAAGGATGCATTAGAATGGGTTTCAGAGAATCTTCATCCTAAAGTTGCTAAAGCATCAAGCTTTGGTGCTGAAGATGCAGTAGTTATGGATATTATGTTAAAAATTAACCCAAAATTTAGATTCTTTACACTTGATACTGGGCGATTACCACAAGAAACCTATGATATTATTGATATTGTTAGTAAAAAGTACAATATTTTAATCGAAATTCTATTTCCTGACACAAAAGAAGTTGAAGATATGGTTCATGATAAAGGAATCAATCTATTCTATGAAAATATAGATAACAGAAAACTCTGTTGTGAAATTCGTAAAGTACATCCAATGAATAAAATGCTGAGCACATTGGATGGTTGGATAACTGGATTAAGACGTGATCAAACTAAAAATCGTGAAAATGTTACTATCTTTCAACTAGACCATGGACATGGCGGAATTTTAAAAATAAATCCAATTGTTGATTGGACTTGGGATCAAGTTCAAGAGTATATTAAAAAAAATAATCTGCCTTACAACAGTCTGCTTGATAAAGGCTTTCCAAGCATTGGATGTGAGCCATGTACTAGAGCAATAAAACCTGGAGAAGATATTCGAGCAGGTAGATGGTGGTGGGAACAAGAAGGCAACAAAGAGTGTGGCCTTCATATAGACCCCTGATAGAGAATTTATCATGTCAGAAAATGATTCAATTAAACCACATGGTGGAGTACTAGTAAACAGATTTACCAAAATTGATCCAACTGGATTATTCTCAATTACAATTAGTGAAGATCTTGCAAATGATGTTGAAAACATTGCAGATGGGATTTTTAGTCCCTTGGAGGGATTTTTAGGACAACAAGACTTTGAAAGTGTTGTATCACGTGGAAGACTAGCTAATAATCTAGCTTGGACCATTCCAATTGTACTTGATGTAGATGAAGAAACTGCTTCTAAAATGAAAGAATCAAGAGATGTTTTATTAAAGAATCCAGATGGAACTGGAGTTGCAATATTACATGTTGAGGAAACATTTTCTTTTGATAAAGAAAAAACTGTCCAAGGAGTTTATGGAACTAATGACCCATCACATCCAGGTGTAACACAAACATTGTCAATGAAAGATTATTTAGTTGGCGGAAAAATTGATTACATTCAAAGACCAAATGATACTGAAATTAGAAAAAATAGATTAACTCCAATTCAAACACGAGAATCTTTTGTTAAAGCAGGTTGGAAGACTATCTGTGCATTCCAGACCAGAAATCCACCACATGTAGCACATGAAATGCTACAAAAGACATCCATTACAACACGTGATGGTGTATTTGTTAATCCAATCATTGGAAAGAAAAAGTCTGGTGACTTTGTAGATGAAGTAATTGTAAAATGCTATGAAACTATGATAAAATTATACTATCCTGAAAATAGATGTCAACTTGGAACATTACATACTCAAATGAAGTATGCAGGTCCAAAAGAGGCAATACATCATGCAATCATGAGACAAAACTATGGTTGTACTCATATCATTATAGGACGAGACCATGCAGGTGTTGGAAAGTTCTATGATCCAATGGCTGCACAAAAAATATTTGATGATTATCCAGAGTTAGAAATTTCTCCAGTATTCTTCCCTCCATTCTTCTATTGTAAGAAATGTCTAACATACACAACTCCAAAAGCATGTCCACATGGTGATGATGTTAAAGAACAAATTAGTGGAACTGCACTAAGAGAAATGATTCAAAATGGTCAGGCACCATCAGAATTTATTCTAAGACCAGAAGTAGCTAAAGTGATTTTGGAACATCCAAAACCATTTGTTGATTAGACTTTTATTCAATCAAATTTGTTCTAGCTTGTGAAGTATCTCTTTACAATAATTTTACTTGCAGGAATTTTTATATCTCCTGCATTTGCTCAAGAACCAAATAATCCATCACTAATCATTGATACTTTAGAAATTCCTTCAGATGAATTCAATATTGTACTACGTGAAGCGCCAATTATAGTTCTAGATGATATTCATAGTGTTAGCTGGCAAGTAACAATTGATAACAATCTACTATATGCAAATCCAAATGGAAATGCAGTTTTAAGAATATATGATCAAGCCACAGATGATGAATTTATTGAAGTAGGAATGGGATCTGGACCTGATTACAAGTTTTGGGTTGCAGTCCAAACTCCAAAAGAAGGATACATTGTAGTTCATCGTGATTTAGACAGAGGTTGGTATCCTCAAGCAAAATCTATCATATCATACACTGATAGAGCAGGACTAACTGTGAATAATGGAGCAAGAATAGTAGTTACTAATCTGGATATAGGCCAATTTGCAATTGATTCGTATTCTGTTTATGGAAAAGAGGGCTCAACTGATCCTCCTGGAGTAAGTTCTGGTAGTATGATAATTGAACTTTTATCAGGTGATCCTGCAAAGAACAAATTTGCATTGTTTCCATTTTATATTGCAGCAGCTGTAGGAGTTTTAGTTGGAGTATTAGTTCTAACTAAGAAGCGCTCTTAGATTTATAAAATTTACAATTATTTTTAATTTTACATACTGAACACATTGGTGAAATTGGCTTGCAAATATTTTGCCCATACATTACAAAAGTATCATTAATATCAATCCAGTATTTTTTTGGTATTTTTTTCATTAATTCTTGTTCTGTATCTTCTGGATTTTTTGTATCAACTAATCCTAGTCTATTTGAAATTCGATGAACATGAATGTCAACTGGAATTGCTGGTTTTTCAAATGCATATACTAGAACGCAATTTGCAGTTTTTCTTCCAACACCTGGCAATTGTATCAAAGTATCCAAGTCCTCTGGAACTTTATCTTTGTATTTTGTATGAATTATCTGTGCAACTTCAATAATTCTTTTAGATTTTACATGAAAAAATCCAATTGATTTTATTATTTTTTCTATATCTTTAATTTTTGCAGCAGCTAATTCTTTGGGATTTTTATACTTTGAGAATAGTTCCTTGACTGCTTTTGTTGTAGCTTCATCTTTAGTTCTTGCAGATAATATTGTTCCAATTAAAATACTAAATGGACCAGTTTCTGCATCATGAAGATCCCTTAATGCTGTAATTCTTGGAGGCTTTACTGCATTCATTGTATTTGTCATTCCAGAAAGTATTCTTTTCATTTCCAACTGAAAAACTACGTACAAGTATTATAACTGTAATAACAAAATAATTCTGTTGGAATTAACTAAAGAAGAAGAATCTGCACTAAAAGGTGAACACGGAGAAATTCAGCAAATGGCATATAGGATTCTTGTTGCAACAGGTGAGGCAACTGATGCTGAGAAACTAATTCCAATAGAATGGGCCCATCTTTCAGGTGTAAATTATAATACCATTGGTGATGCAGGTGAAGAATTTCTATCAGGAATTAGTAAACATGCAAGAGTCAAAGTAAAAACAACTCTAAATCCAATGGGATTTGATATTGACAATGTATCAAAGTATGGATTAGATGAAAATTTTATCTCAAAACAACTATCTATTAGAAATTCATATGAGACAATGGGGGTTATTCCCTCTTTTTCATGCATTCCTTATGAAATATTTGATATTCCAAAAGATGGAACACAAGTTGCATTTGCTGAAAGTAATGCTGCAATTCATGCAAACTCGTATGACAATTTAAAAACAAACAAAGAAAGTGCATTTAGTGCACTTGCAAGTGCAATTGTTGGAAAAAGTCCAAACTCTTCTCTAAGAAAAGAAGACGATCCAAACATTACAATTCGAATGAAAGTAAAAAATCCAAATGAATTGACATAT
This sequence comes from uncultured Nitrosopumilaceae archaeon, assembly GCA_937875805.1. Taxonomy (GTDB): domain Archaea; phylum Thermoproteota; class Nitrososphaeria; order Nitrososphaerales; family Nitrosopumilaceae; genus Nitrosopumilus. The sequence continues at coordinate 4,530 of CALFHG010000066.1, read as the reverse complement.
GGAATGTTGGGATTTTTTGCAGGAAAAGTTGGAGATACATCTGTAAACATTTCTGGACTAGACGAGATGGATAAAAGACAAACCAAAGCAATGTGTGGAGGAATGGGAACATCAGGAACTTGTGCCAAGTTTATCTTCGGAGAAGGTAATTCTGATTGTGAAAAAATTGATTTTGATGAAAAAGAAATGCAAAATGTTCATGATGAACTCAACACTGCAGAAAAAGGTGACATCATTACACTTGGCAGTCCTCAATTGGGATTAGATGAAATTTCTGATCTTGCTGGCAAACTAAAGGGTCGTTCTTTTCAGAAAAGATGTATGGTGTTTATGCCTCGTACCGTAAAGGAACAATCAACAAAAATTGGATATACTGCTGAACTGGAACGTGCAGGTTGTGAAATTCTTTCTGATTGTTGTACATGCTTGTCTCCATTAATTAGTAAAGACAATGTTGATGCAGTTACTACAAACAGTATCAAAGGTGCATTTTATCTTAAAAATTCTAATGGTGTTGGTGTTAATCTAAAACCATTATTACAAATAGTTGAAGATGAGACAAGATGAAAAAAATTCTAGTTTCAGGAAAAGTGGAAGGAATTGTTTTAAAATCTGAGAAACCAATTAATTTTTTAGGTACAGTTGATAAAAAAACTGGAATTATTAGTGATGAAAATCATGATTTGTATCAAAAATCACTCAAAGATATCGTTCTTGTTTTCCCATCCGGCGTAGGAAGTAGTGTTGGTGCATATACCATTTATTCAATAAAATCAAACCAAGCAGCACCTCTTGCAATGATTTGTAAAAAAGTTGATCTTACAGTAGCTACTGGATGTGCACTGGCAAATATTCCATTAATTACAATTAGTGATGAAGAATTCTCTTCAATTAAAAATGGAATGAAAATTTCTTTTGATACTGAATTTAATCAAATTCATTATCAATAATATTTTTTTGGTGAGAATCTCCAATACCTACTTGTACTATCTGAGTTGTACCAGCTGGTATTGCACGTACAAATTCATCTATGTGTATTTTTCTTGTAACATCTTCAAACATTTTGGAAAATTCTAATTTTATTTTTTTAGCAGCTTCTGCCATACCTACTCCATTTGGTTCAATTATTGCATAGCATAGAGAATTTTTTTTAATTGGCTCTGGAGGACCACAGGTTAACACATAATCATCATTAATTGGCATAATTCCAACAGCTAGTCGAAGTGTCTCTGATTTGATAAAATTTCTTTGTCCTTCTATGGTGAATGAGCCCTTTGGAAGAAATTCTCCGCTTGGTGCTGATTTTTTTACTTGCTCAGGATGAATCCAAAAAGCACTTACACCATACAACCCTTCTCTCCAGGCTCTACTAAAACAAACAGTTGCATGTGCAATTTCATTCATACTTCTATCAGGCGTATTTTCAGCATCTTTAATGATAAAAAATGGTGAACCGAAAATATCTCCATGAAATATTTTATCATTTTTTTCCAAATGTTTTCTAACTATAGCAGAATTTGATGCAGCATCTCTTCCACCGATTGCAAGATATCCGTCAGATGTAAAGAACCACCTATACCTTTCATACCAGTTTTTCTTTCTGATTTCTGTAACTACAATTAGATCTTTTTCTGCCTCTGTTTTACTTTCAAACTTTTCTAGCTTTTTCTCTGTTTTCTCTTTAATTGATTGAATGGAAGCGATTGCACCTGATTGTTTTTTTGCTTCATTAAATAATGCTGAAGCAATTGATTGAAGAGGAGATTTTATATTTATTTTTATTTTTTCATCTTGGATTACCATTAATGATATTCCTTTTTCACTGATTAATTTTGCATTATTCTTTGCTAAAATTTCTTGGGCAGAGTTTTCATCAATTGATCCTATTCCTTTTGATACCATTTCAAAAAGAGAATTTGCAACATTTGTTATATTTTTTGATCTTTCTTTTACAGTTTCAATAGCTTTTTCTTGCTCAGAGATTTGTGTTTGTAAATCTTTAATTTTTTTGTCTGAACCACTTGATTGTACTGATTTTCCTTTTTTGATAATATTTTCAGTAAATGTAGTATCTAATCCTTCGATGAAACTATTTGCATCTGTCACTTCTCCTTCCAGTTTTCCTAATTTTAGAGGAAGAACCTCAATTTTTTCATTTCTAACTATTACAGCTTTATGATTTCCTGATATCACATCTGAAACAATTTTTTTTATAGTCTCAAAAATTTTATTTATTTCTTCTTTAGATAATAAATTTCCAATTCGTTTTCCATCAATTCCTGCAATTTCAAAAACCCCTTCAACATATTTTTTTGGTAAACCCAAAGTTCTTCCAAACCATTTTGCAGCAACTAAATCTGTTATTTTAAGTTCATCAAAATCTGACTCTTTCAAATTAAAAATATCTAGCCCACTGCTTGGTGGTTGAGCATATTCTAATCCTACACTTAATTTTCTATGTCTAACATCTATTGAATGCTGTAATGCAAGAATTTTCATCTCATTATTACAAAGTAAAATATTACCATCTCCAAAGAATTCACCTACCAAAACAAACTCTTTGCCAAATCCTTCAAAAGTAAAATATGCAATTCTTTCTGCACCAATCTGTTCTATTTTTTTTAATTTTAATCTAAGTAGATCACTTCGTAATCTTTTGAGTAATCTATTAGGTTCCATTTGAGTTATTTTTACTGTAGTTAACCAAACACCTGATGTTGAAATCATCATGAATAGATCGCTTTTTTCTGTATGATGAAGTTTGAAGAGAATGCTATCTTTTGTAATTCCATAAATATTGCTGATATAGTATCCTTGAACCTGTTCTGTAATTGTATCAACTAAATATCGTAATTCTATCCCTGCTAGAGCCATAACTAACCTAGTTTCTTGTCTAAAATTATACTCTTGCTTTGATATCCTCAAACTTTGACCAAAGATATTAAACATGGTCTGCTTGAGTCACGCTAGAAATTTACCTTGGCAAAATTCAAAAAGAAAATATCTGAACCTACGATTGATCCTAATAATTCTAAAAAGGACTCTGTAGAAGAAATTTCAACACCTACTCCAGAAATAGAAAATTCTGAACCTATTTCAGATAATCCTTCAGGTGAACCACCAGTAAGTGTTGCTGAGAAAAGTGAAAAAGATAAGAAATTAAATACATTATTTTGGATGCGTATTGCTTTGGCTATAATTGCAGGAACTGCAGCAACTTTCCTCTTTGGAGGCATTGAGGGTGAAGATAGAAGATGGGCATCAATTGGATTTATGATTGTAATATTTTTTGCAAGTGTAATAGTTGCCAAAGGAATGAAAATGCAATTACCATCATCTGATAGGAAAAAAGTTGTCACACAAGCTATTGGTAGCTATGTTTTCCTATACTTGTTTTCATGGATTGTAAGTTACACATTGACTCATTTAGGAAGTACCACTAATGCAATTAACATCTAATTTAGATATTAAAAAGTGGTAATAGTAAATGTGGAATTTTAAAACACCGGGCATTCCTGATGAAGAGTTTGAGAGAGCAGAAAAAGTTCCTATAACAAAAGAAGAAGTAAGAGTAATTCAAATTAGTAAAGCCCGATTAAAACCAGGACAGATTGTTTATGATATTGGATGTGGGAGTGGTTCTATCTCTATTGAAGCTGCATTACAAATAGAATCAACAGGTAAAGTATTGGCAGTTGATTATGATGAAAATGCTATAGAATTAACAAAAAAGAATATTGAAAAATTTGGCCTACCAAATATTTCTGTAATTCATGGTAATGCCAAAGAGAAAATTTTAGAATTTGAAAAAGCTGATACAATTTTCATTGGTGGAACAGGTGGAGATACTAGAGAAATAGTTGAACTCTCTGAAAACAAATTAAAATCTGGAGGTAGAATCGTAATAGGAACAATCCTAATTGAGACATTGTATTCTGTGTTACAAGTATTAGAGAAATTACAGTTTGAATCAGTTGATATTACTCAAGTTACCATATCTAAGAGCAGAAAAACCAGCACTGGAACTATGATGCTTGCAAGAAATCCTGTGACTATCATATCTGCTACTAGGATCTAATCTAGATTTTTAATTAGGAAGAAAACCCTATTTTTCATGCCTGGTTTAATTGGAATAGGAGTAGGTCCTGGAGATGTTGAATTACTTACTGTAAAGGCAGTCAAGGCAATTCAAAATGCTGATATCATAATGTGTCCTGCTTCAAATGAAGACAGGCCAAGTATTGCACTTGCTGTTGTTTCACCAATAATTGACAAATCTAAAAATCAAAAAATTGTAAAGCTAATCTTTCCAATGACAAAGGATAGAGATATTCTTGAAGCTACATGGAAAAAAAATGCCAAAATAATGGCTGAAACTGTATTGACTGGAAAGAATGTTGTCTATCTTACTGTAGGTGATCCTTATCTGTATAGTACTTGGATATACATGCACAAAGATCTTAAAGAAAATTATCCTGATATGGAGATTAGTGTAATTCCTGGAATTGTTTCCATGTTTGCATTTGCAGC
>CALFHG010000065.1 GCA_937875805.1 uncultured Nitrosopumilaceae archaeon | reverse complement strand
TTACTTGCTGTTCACGGATTTAATGGACTCCGAGTTATACTGATAGAATTGAAACAAGGTCGAATTTATGAAAAAGCTGTATCTTATGGTTGCCTTGCTGCAATGATTGGATTAATAGCCTATGGTTCAAGAACAATTATTATGACTAACATGGGGTTGGTATAGACATGGCACAAGTATCTAGTATTTCAAACAAACATTCTCCAACAGCAAAATCTGTCACTCTTAAAATTTCTAGATTTAATCCTGAACATGATGAATCTAGTGGATTTATGGAGTTTAATGTTTTTTATGAGAAATGGACAACTGTTCTAGAAGCAATTCTTGATGTCAAAAAACATTTTGATCATTCAGTTGCAGTTCGTTATTCTTGTAGACAAGCTACATGTGGTTCATGTGGAATGATAATTAATGGGAAACCAAAATTAGCATGTTTTACAAAAATCAGTGAATTAGATTCTAATGTTGTCACTGTTGAACCAATGAACAATTTTCCAGTAATTCGTGATTTAGCTGTAAAGTTTGAAAAATTATTTGATACCCATCAAAAGATTAAACCATATCTAATTAGAGATGATACTGAATTAGTATCTGATGAAAAAGAATTCTTGCAAACTCCTGAAGAAGTAGAACAATACATCCAATTTGCAAATTGTATCAAATGTGGTTTATGCAATTCTGCATGTCCTACAATGGCAACTGATTCATCTTTTGTTGGACCTCAAGCATTAGCTCAAGCATATCGATATGTTGCTGATAGTAGAGATAAAGGCAAGGATTCTAGATTAAAAATGATTGACGATTCTCACGGAATCTGGAGATGTCATTTCGCTGGCTCTTGTAGTCAAGTATGTCCTAAAGGAGTTGATCCTGCAATGGGAATCCAATTACTTCGAGGCTATATGTTAGGTTTTAGAAGTTAACCTAATTTTTTAGGATTTGGACTATTGTTTACTTGATTGTTAATCTGTTCTGCCATAAAGTGATTTGAGACATTAACTTTAACATCATTTACTCCATCTATTGTCAAAAGATGATCGTGAACATCTTGACAAATCTTAAAACCAAACACTGCTGGACAGAATGGACTGGTAAGATGCAAATCAACTTTGACATTGCTGTCGTTGATATCAACTTCATCAATTAATTCTAGTTCTACAATTGATGTGTTAATTTCTGGATCTACAATCTTTGATAATTCATCAAATATTTTCACTCGCATTAGTTTGATATCTTGGCTCATGTCGAGAAAACCATTGTTGCTATATATAACCATTATAGAACCTTAGGTAATGTATCGTTCTCGTCTTGGTACTGATTTGAGTGATATCACTTTAGATTATGTTTCATCAATTAATGATGATTCTGAAATTGCTTTATATGATATTCTTGGAAGCCAAGCTCATGCTTTGATGTTATTTCAAAATAATATTATAACAAATATTGATGCAAAAAAAATCTTGTCTGCTTTAGAGACTTTAAAAAATGAAAAATTTGATGTCTCATCAGGAGCAGAAGATATTCATGAACTAATTGAAACATTGGTGATAAAAAAAGCTGGAATGGCTAGTGGAGGAAAAATGCATACAGCTAGATCTCGAAATGATCAAGTTGTTTTAGATATCCGAATGAAAATTAGAGATGATATCAATATTATCTGTAATTGCCTTTTAGATACCATTGAAGCTCTTGTATCCGTGGCTAAAAACCATCAAAAAACAATCATGCCCCTATACACTCATCTTCAACAAGCACAAGCAGGTCTATTCTCTCATTATCTTTTAGCACAAGCTGACTCTTTGACACGAGATTTTGAAAGATTGTTTGGAACGTTTGAGCGAATAAACCAAAGTCCACTTGGTGCAGGACCTGTCGGTGGAACAAGTATTCCTATTGATAGACATAGTACTGCAAAGATGCTCGGGTTTGATGGTTTAGTTGAAAATTCACTTGATGCAACAAGTACCAGAGATTTTGTGGCAGAGTATGTTGCAATGATTTCAATTTTAATGACTAATCTTAGTAGAATTTCTGAAGATTTTGTAATCTGGTCTACTTCTGAATTCTCATTTATCGAACTTTCAGATGAATTTACATCTCCATCCAGTGTAATGCCTCAAAAAAAGAATCCTGATATTTTAGAACTAACACGAGGTAAAACAGCAGAAGTAATTGGAAATCTAACTGCAATTTTAACAACTGTTAAAGGATTGGCATCTGGATACGGGAGAGATTTACAACAAATAAAATCATCTATCTGGTCTACATCAAAAATTTCTATCAGTGCATTATTAATTTTAAAATCAATTCTTCTAACTTTGAAAGTAAATGAAAAACAAATGAAAAAAGTTACAGAGTCTAGTAATTTAATTGCATTAGATATTGCTGAAAAATTAGTCCAAGAAGGAATCCCATTTAGAGTAACACATAAAATTTCAGGAACTTTGGTTCAACTCGCACATAATTCAAAAAAACCAATTTCAAAATTAACTTTGTCTGAAATTAAAAAATCTGTATCTGATACTAAAGTTGATCCTAAAATTGTCTTAAAAATTATATCTTCTACTACGGTTGTTTCCTCGTTGAAAGATAGGATATCTTTTGGTTCTTCAGGGTATGATGAACAAAAAAGAATGATTACTGACAGGATTAAGAAAATAAACCAGTATAGATCTAATATATTACAAAGAGAAAATAAAATTAGTTCAGCAATTGACGATTTGCTAAAGCAAGTTAATGAAATAATCTAAAGAATAAAGAGTGAAGAGCGGGTCTAGAGGGATTCGGACCCTCGACAACCGGATTAAAAGTCCGGTGCGCTACCTGGCTGCGCCATAAACCCACCGAAATAGATGCCTCAATTGTATAATTTAGTCTTTTACAAAAGATTCTGTTGTGGCAGAAACTTTTAATCTGGCATTTTAACTCTAACAACTTGTGCCCTTGTAGTATAGTCCGGTCTAGAATTCGACCCTGTCACGGTTGAGACGCGTGTTCAAATCCCGCCGAGGGCGCTTTTATTTCTATTTCTTACATTTTGTCACCATTTACACCGATCAAAATTAAATTTTTAGAAAAAATTATTGAAAAGAAATAGACTATCTATGAATCTCACAAGAATATTAAAATTCAAGCAATTTTAGTAAATTTTGTTGTCTGAAGAGAAAAAAGAATCTGAAGTAGAAGTAAAATCTACTGAGGATACTTCATCTGAAAATACATCTACAACTGAAACTGCAAAACTTGAATCTGAATCAGTAGAATCTGCAACAAAAACATCAGACAAATCTAAAATAGCAGAATCTGCAATAGCAAAAGCAGAAGCAGCAATTAAAGCCGTAGAAGAAGCAGAAAATGCAGTTAAAGAAGCACTTGCAAAAGCAACAACAGCAAAAGCAGATGCAGAAGCAGCATCTGAAGAAGAATACAAAGCGATTGCTGCTGAAGTGAAAGCAGATGTTGCAACAAAATCAGTTTACACCTTTAAGAGAAAAGGAGAAGAAATTTTTAGACGTGAGATGGGTGAACCAGAATTCTTTTTAGATAAAAAAGATAGATTCCCTAGACCTATTCTTTCTGCTGAACAACAAGAATCTCTGACAAGATTAGCTGAGATCCCACATGATCAAACCCCTGAATATGTACCTGAACAT
>CALFHG010000064.1 GCA_937875805.1 uncultured Nitrosopumilaceae archaeon | reverse complement strand
TACCCTCTTTTATGAAAATAAAACTAGATAGTTTTTGAGCCTCGTATTTGTCATCACATGTTATAGTTATTTTCATTTATCCTCAAAAAGAAATTGTTCAATCTGGTTTTTTGCTTTTTTCCTATTTTCTTGATGAATTGCAAGAAATGAATTAATTTTTTCAATTAAAATTGCTTTTAGTTCGCCTGAAAGTAATTTACCTGATTTATAATCTTCATGAATTATTTTTAATTTAGCATCATCTGGTTCAAAAAATATTCTTAGATATTGATAGGATACATCGATATCTGGGTTTCCACCAAGTTTTCTATGTTGTTCAATATCTGGTTGTCCTCCTGAAAATGCATGCTTGTTAATTTTATTTTTTACTTCACTTGGTGAATCTGTTGTGTAAATCGTACCTTTTTCATCTGATGCTGACATTTTTCCTCCTGGACCTTCTAAACTTGGAATCATAATATTATGAATTAAAGCTGGTTTTTGTTTTCCAATTTTTGGTGCAATATCCCTTGTTAATCTAAAGTGAGGATCTTGATCAACACCTAATGGAATTAGCACTGGTTTGTCTTCAATAAAACATGGAGCTGATTGTAATGATGTATAAAATATCATTCCAATGTTTGTTTCATTTGTGAAACCAAATGTTGCTTTTGTATTAGAAAAATTGATTTTTTTTGCTACTTCAGCTGCAATTGGATATAATGTTTTAATATTTTTTGTATTGATAATGATTTTTGTTTTTTCTGGATTGAAACCTAATGCGATAAAATCTAATGCATTCTCATATGCAAATTTCTTTGTTTCTTCTAAAGTTAGATTAGGTTTTGAATAAAATTTCTCATCATCTGTAAGTTGAAAATACATGTTAACATCAAATTTATCTTGTAACCATTTTGCAAACATCCATGGTACTAAATGTCCAATATGGGTATGACCTGAAGGGCCCCTTCCTGTATATAGAAAGAATTTGTTACCTTTCTCATATTCATCCAGTATTCTAGTCAGTTCTCTATGTGAGAAGAAAATGCCTCGTCTGAGCATAAAATGGTCTTCGCCTGTGATTTTCTTGATTCTTTCGAGTAATTCTGAAGAAATTTTTTCAGTTCCAAATTGCTTGATTAATTTATCATAGTCAATATCGCCCTCTACATGCCACGGAGTTACAATAAAGTCATCAGCTGACATTCATCTTGACTTAGGTTAAGGTTTAAAAAGTCTTTTTCGGATTCTTTGCTGTTGTCGCAAGTTTTTCATGAAATTGAAAAAAAAATTATCGCCTCTTTAAGAGACAATCCTAAACAATCTCCTGAATCATTAGAAAAATCTACACAACTTTCACCTGATCAAATTAGACGCGGAATTGAATGGCTTAAATTAAAAAATTTGGCAATTGTCACTGAATCAAAATCAAGTATTTTGAGTTTAGGGAAAAATGGTGTTGAATCTTTAACAAAAGGATTACCTGAAAGAAGATTGTTAGATTTACTAAAGACTGGACCTAGAAAATTATCTGATTTACAAAATGAATTAGGCTATGTATTTGGACCTTCCATGGGTCTAGCTAGAAAAAATAATTGGATTGAAGTTTCAGTTGATGAAATTTCTATAAAAAATTCTCCTTCAGAACTTTTAGGAGAAAAAACTCTAAAACTTATTGGAAATGAAAAATTATCTAAAGATAAAATTGATGGCAATGATTTATCTGGACTTTTAAAAAGACCTGATTTTATTATTGAGGATGTTATTAAAACAAAAGAAATTTCATTATCTGATTTGGCAAAATCAATTAAAATTTCAGATTCTGTTGGTGGGATTGATGTTGAAGCTAACGTTCCAGAAGTTTTTGTTGCAAGAACTCATCCTCTAAAAGATACTATTGATGAAATTCGTGAGATATTTGTCACACTTGGTTTTTCAGAAATTCTTGGTAATATGACTCAATCAAGCTTTTGGAATTTCGATGCTTTGTTTACTCCGCAAGATCATCCTGCAAGAGAATTGCAAGATACATTTTATCTAGATAGAATAAATGCTAAAAAAATTGGAACTCCTGAACAAATAAGAAAAGTTTCTGAATCTCATAAAAAGAATTGGCGATATCAGTGGGACATTAATGAGGCAAGAAAAATGGTTCTTAGAACACATACCACTTGTGTAACCATCAAACATTTAGCTGAAAACAAACCTGATGAGGCACGAATATTCTCTTTAGGTCGTGTATTTAGAAATGAAAAAGTTAGTTACAAACATTTGGTTGAATTTAATCAAATTGAAGGCATTGTTGTTGGAAAAGATGCTTCATTGAGAAATTTAATGGGAATTCAGCGAGAGTTTTACAAACGAATTGGAATTACCAAAATAAAATTCTGGCCGACATTTTTCCCCTATACCGAACCATCTCTTCAAACTATGGTTTATAATGAAAAATTAGGAAAATGGATTGAATTATTTGGAATGGGTATTTTTAGACCTGAAGTAACTAAACCTCTTGGTATTACTCAACCTGTTTTAGCTTGGGGTGGTGGTATTGAAAGAATTGCTATGTTAAAATATGATCTAGGTGATGTAAGAGAGTTTTACAATAACAATCTTGGTTGGTTAAGGAGTGTTACAAAATGCCAGTAATCGAATTATCTTATTCTCGCCTCCAAAAATTAATTGGAAAAGTAACAAAAAAACAAATTTCTGATTCATTACCTTTTCTTGGATTGGATATTGAATCAGAAGATAAAGATCTTGTACGGATTGAATATAGCCCAAATAGACCTGATTACTCGACTGATTACGGGATTGCACTTGGCATGCAAGGATTACTTGGGATTAAAACTGGTATAGTAAAACTTAATGTAAAAAAATCTCACAATTATCTAATCTCTGTTAATTCTTCAGTGACAAAGATTAGGCCTTTTGTAACTGGAATTATTGCAAAAAATGGAAAAGTTGATGATAAAACAATTAAACAATTGATGACCATGCAAGAAGATCTTCATTTTGGAATAGGAAGAAAAAGAAAAAAATCATCAATTGGAATACATGATTTAGATAAGATTTCATTTCCACTAGTTTACACTACAACAACTAGGAATCATAAATTTATTCCATTAAACTCTGAAAAAGAGACAACTATCTCAGAAATATTGGTAAACACTGATGTTGGAAAAGATTATGGTTCTATACTTGGTCAATCTTCTCAAGTACCTATAATTTTAGATGAAAATGAAAATACAGTATCTTTCCCTCCTATAATTAACGCTGCAGTCACTACAGTTACTACAAAAACTAAAAATCTCTTTGTTGAGGTAACTGGAATTACCAAAGAAGATGCTGAAGACATGCTTGCAGTTGTAGCGACCATTTTACAAAGTGCTGGTTTTATCTTAGAATCAATAAAAATAACAGGTGCAAAAAATTCTTCACCAAAATTAGAACAAAGAAAAATGACTGTCAGTATTTCATTAGTCAATCAGATTTTAGGTTTAAGTCTTAATTCTTCAAAAATTATTTCATCTTTGAAGAAATCTCGCCTAGATGCAATATCTAAAGGGGTAAATATTATTTGTACAATACCTGCATATCGATTTGATATTTTTGGACCTTTAGATTTAGTTGAAGAAGTTGCTTTGGGGTATGGAATCCAAAATCTTGAACCTATACTATCTCCTTCCCAAACTATAGGAAAAATAAATCCTGTTTCATTAAAACTAAAATCTCTAGATCAAACAATGATTGGACTGGGATTTCTTGAAGCTTTGAATTCTAGTTTGACTAGTAAACGAGTGTTATATGATATGACTGATAGAGATTCAACAAAAATTATTTCTGTACTTGATTCAAAAAGTAGAGAACATACTATTTTACGTGATTCTATCCTTCCAGGTTTATTAGAAAATCTTTCAAAAAACATTCACGAATCGTATCCTCAAAAAATATTTGAAACTGGAACTGTTTTTGCTACAGAAAACCCAATATCTGAAAAAATTAATTTTTCTGGTATCAGTGCACATAAAGATGCAAATTTTACTGAAATAAAATCAATTATTCAATCTGCACTAAATATTGGATTTGGAATTAAAGTAGAAACAAAAACTGCAACTAATTCTACATTTGAAGATGGCCATTGTGCATCAATTATTCTAAATAATATTCCAATTGGAATTATTGGAAAAATTGATTCAAAAATTATTGAAAATTATAAGATTCGTGTCCCTGTAGTTGGATTTGAGATATCTTTGTCTGATTCTGTTCTTAAAAATTAAAACCAATTTCTCAAAAACTGTTTTTTATAATTATTTCTTCAATGGTTTTTAGTAGGAGTAATCCTATTACAAATCGCCCAAGAGCAAGCATGCAGACGGATTAGGATGAGTCGATCGTAATGATACCAGTGATTTCTAATTCACCCAGGCGTGCTACATTGTGGGCAACCCCGGTTTCAGAACGCGAGGAGGCGTATGGCTATGACCAATGAATTGGTGCGAGTCAGAACCGGGGAACATATCTTTTTTCAAAAACCATTAAACACTGATAAAAATATGAAAAATGAAATGGTGAATTATTGGTTAGCAAAACAAGAACCTAGTGGACCAAGGGGATATAATTTTGAACAGCTTAAAAAAGAAAAAACAACCGTATGGGATGGAGTTCATAATAATTTAGCATTAAAGCATATGCGAGAAATGAAATCCGGTGATCTTGTATTTTTTTATCATACGGGTGATGAACGACAAGCAGTAGGAATTATGCAAATAACTTCAAAGCCATATCCTAATCCTAAAGAAGATGTAGAACGATTTATTGTTGTTGATGTAAAATACAAAAAAACATTGAAACGTCCAGTAACTCTTAATGAAATGAAAAAAGAGAAAAAATTCAAAGATTGGGAATTAATAAGAATTTCAAGGTTATCTGTAATGCCTGTGCCAAAGATAATCTGGGATGATATTGTAAAGATGTCTCAAAACTAACAATAATCGGTTTATTGATATAGTCGATTTATCTAATTACTGTATGGCAACAGCTTATGTTTTAATAAACTGTGAATTGGGTTCTGAAGAAGCTATTATAGGGCAACTAAAGGGCTTGGATGGTGTAAAAGAAGTTCATGGAACTTTTGGTGCATATGATATTTTGGCCAAGATTGAATCTGACACTGTTGAAAAACTTAGAGAAACAATTACCTGGAAAATCAGGAAAATTGAAAAGATTCGCTCAACTCTTACCTTGATGGGTATTGAAGGTCAAACATAAACACCTTTTTTTCTTATTATGATTCTACATTTTATTTTTGTAGTACCCGAAATAGATCGTGAAAAAAGACAATTTGAATTTGAATATGTCAAAAAAATGAGCAAGTTTTATCAGGTTTGGTTAAAAGAAAAATTTGGTAAAGATTATGAAATTCAATGTGATGAAATGATCACAACTCCTAGAAGTATTCTTCAACGTCTTGACACCTCTACATTAGTACGTGATCATCACCAACGAGGAAAAGACATTTATCATTTTTACCTAACTCATTTCAAACCTTGGTGGACTGATTGTGTTGGGTGTGATGGGTATCATGCTGAAAATTTTGGAATGACATATTGGCAATCACCAAAAGAATCTGATGACACTTTATTTCTTGCAGAAAAAAATTGTACTACTGTTTCTCATGAACTAGTACATGAAATGTTGAGAATGGTTGGACATAAAAAATTCATTCATGATGTACATGATGTGTGGACTAAACATCTCTTTGAACAGCTAGAATTTGAGCAATATGATGAAGATTTTCAAAAAACTGATGGTAAGCCAATGTTTCTAACAATGGATATTTCACAATTTAATTTAAAATAAAATATTTACAACTAAAGTTTTGAAACTGAATAAATATTATTTTCAAAATTTGCAGTTTTGAAATCTAATTTATTTTCTGGATCATTGGTTCGTGATTTGCTTAATGTTTCAAGTTCTACAAGAGCATCTCCTCTAAAGCCTACAGAAGAGCCATAAATTCCATCAGCTAACATGGTTCCGTGATCTCCTTTTTTGATATCATCTACCATGTTGTAAAATCTTGTTGTTTCTTTTGCGTTTACTGGATTTCCTGTTGCTTTGTTATATGCAATTGCTATGTACATTCCATTATTTTTTACTGCAACAGGAACTTTATGATTTATACCTGATACACCAGGAATTGTATCATTAACTATAACTTCACATTTATGATACATGCTTGATACATATGCATAGAATCTGTATTGGGCATATTTTCCTGCAGTATCTTCTTTACATCCAACAAAAACTCTGTGTAATAATTCTAAAGCATCATCGTTCATACTTTGCAATCTGTCATCTATTCTTCCCCTTTCAAGTAATTCTGACTTGCATTCTTTTGCAACTAAAACTAAAATAAAATCTGGCAAATTATAATTTTTAAGTGCTGCAACAAATGCCCCTGCTTGTGACATGCCAAATTTTGGAAATCCTTTATTGACCATGATTATACCTCAATTTAGAAAATTTACTACTACCTAACACTGCATTGGAAAGCAGTATTTGGCTTATAATTGTTGAGAATTTACATGCCTATTGAAACAATTTATTGAGTTTTTGAATTGTAAATATTAAATTTAGGATCAATTCATCGCAAATTATGGAAATTGATACTGCAACAGAACTTGTTTCTAATGTTTATTTGAAATTAAAAGAAAATATTGTAAAATATAGAAATCTAGTTGGAAGACCATTAACACTTTCTGAAAAAATCTTATCTGGTCATCTAAATAAAATTGATGATACTATTTTCATCGGTGGAAAAGATTATGTTTTTTTAAAACCAGATAGAGTTGCATTACAAGATGTTACAGGTCAAATGGTGATGCTACAATTTATGCAAGCAGGATTAAAACAAACATCTTTACCAACAACTGTACATTGTGATCATCTCATTAGAGCAGAAGTACAAGGTGATATTGACATGAAAGTTTCACTTGATGAAAATAGTGAAGTTTTCAAATTTTTACAATCAGCATGTGCAAAACATGGATGTGGTTTTTGGAAACCTGGTGCAGGAATCATTCATCAAGTTGTACTTGAAAATTATGCATTTCCAGGTGGATTAATGATTGGTACTGATTCTCATACTCCAAATGCAGGAGGTCTTGGAATGATTGCAATTGGTGTTGGTGGGTTGGATGCAGCTGAAGTAATGGCAGGTATGCCATGGGAATTACTTTATCCGAAAAAAATTGGTGTAAAATTAACTGGAGAACTAACCGGATGGACTGCTCCTAAAGATATCATATTGAAAGTTGCTGATGAATTAACAGTATCTGGAGGTACAAATGCAATAGTAGAATATTTTGGACCTGGAACAAAATCCATCAGTTGTACAGGTAAGGCTACCATTACTAACATGGGTGCTGAAATTGGAGCAACTTGTTCTGTATTTCCATATGATGAAAGAATGGAAACTTATCTAAAATATACTAACAGAGAAAATATTGCCCAATTAGCAAATCAAAATAAAGAATCTCTTGTTGCAGATGCTGAGATAGAAACAAATCCAGAAAAATTCTTTGATAGAGTAATTGAAATTAATCTTTCAACGTTAGAACCACATATTGTTGGACCCCATACTCCTGATTTAGTAAGAAGCATAACAGAATTATCTGATGATGTAACATCTAAAGGCTACACTGATCCAATCTCTGTTGCATTAATTGGTAGTTGTACAAATTCTTCTTACGAAGATATGTCAAGAGCAGCAAGTTTAGCTGAACAAGCAAAATCTAAAGGAATTAAAGCAAAGATTCCATTATTGGTAACTCCTGGTTCTGAACAAATTCGCGGTACTATAGAACGTGATGGACAAATGGATTCATTAAAAGACATAGGTGCAACTGTTTTAGCAAATGCATGTGGTCCTTGTATTGGTCAATGGAATAGACCTGAATTAGAAAAGGATCAACAAAATACTATTGTTACAACATTTAATAGAAATTTTCCAGGTAGAAATGATGGACGTAGAAGTACTCTAAACTTTATTGGTAGTCCTGAAATGATTATTGCTTTAGCATTGGGTGGTAGACTTTCATTTAATCCGTTAAAGGATGATCTGATCGCATCAGATGGAACTAAGTTTAAACTTGAACCTCCTAAACCTGCACCAGAAGTTCCTGAAGATGGTTTTGTGCTACCTGAAGGAATTTTTATTGCACCTCCTGAAAATTCTAATAATATTGAAGTTCTAATTGATCCTAACAGTAAAAGGCTCCAGCTTTTGAAACCATTTTCTAAATGGGACGGTAAAGATTTTGAAAATATTCCAATTATGGTAAAGGCTAAAGGTAAATGCACTACAGATCATATTTCTCCTGCTGGGGCATGGCTTTCTTTACGTGGACACTTGGATAATCTCAGTGATAACATGCTTTTAGGTGCAGTTAATGCATTTAATGATCAAGTCGGTCAGGGAAAGAATATTCTAAATAATAATCAGGAATCATTTTCACAAATTGCCAGACAATACAAAGAAAATCAAATGCGATGGGTAATCATTGGTGATAATAATTATGGTGAAGGAAGTAGCCGAGAACATGCTGCAATGTCTCCTCGCTTTTTAGGATGTGCAGCAGTTATCACAAAAAGTTTAGCAAGAATTCACGAAACGAATCTGAAAAAACAAGGTATTTTGGCATTGACATTTAGTAATTCAGATGATTATGAAAAAATTCTTGAAGATGATAAAATTAGTTTACTTGAATTAGATGAATTGGCTCCAGACAAACAAGTTAGATGTATAATTTCTCATTCTGATGGAAACAAAGATGAAATTTTACTAAATCACTCATACAATAAATCACAAATTGAATGGTTCAAGTCTGGATCTGCACTAAATGTATTGAGAAACGGATAATAGAATTTTTTGGAGTGGGCCCGATCGGATTTGAACCGACGATCGATGGTTTTGGAGACCATCGCCCTACCAGGCTAGGCTACGAACCCACAAGAATCAAAATATTTTGCTTGAATTTTAACTATTACTAAGATTTATTTGTAAATTGGCAATATTAGCAGTAAAATGGTAAAACCAATTTACATTGTATTGGGTGCTATTCCAGTTATTGCAGCTCTTTTACTTTCTACTCCATTGTTATTAAGAAATGAAATTCCTACATCAGCTGCTAATCACACTGATAATATTGAAATTGAATATACTAAACATCAATTAAAGAAAATTTCTTATGGTGTAACAGAACGAACTGGAGCACAAAAAACTGAAATTCTTTACATCAAAAATGATGGTGAAATAAAATATTCTGTAACTGAAAATGGTTATCTGAAACCTGATGTACGCTCACAATTAGATGAAGCAAAACTAAACAAAATTAAAGCACTGATTAAAGAAACTGGTTTTATTGCAATACCTTCTGAATCTTTTGCAATTATGGATAATGCAACTGAATATCAAAAATCAAATGTAAAAATTACTTTGAATGGTCGTGTCAATCAAATTCATTGGCCACAACAAAATGTAACTATGGATTTCATTCCTCCAATTATCACTATGGTGGAATCTGAATTAGATTTGATTATATCTGAATTTAGTGAATAGATACAAATAGTGATGAGGAAAAATTAAGACATGCTTCCATTATCTGGAGAAAGACAAGATGCTAAAGGAATAATCTCTGACAAAATAAATTCTATTGATACTTTACGTGGTTCATCTACTGTTAAACGAGGTTTTGCTCACATGTTAAAAAATGGTGTCGTAATGGATGTTACAAATGTAGAACAAGCACAAATAGCTGAAGAAGCTGGTGCAGTTTCTGTTATGGTGTTAGATAAACTTCCATCAGAGGTTAGAAAAGCTGGTGGAGTTGCACGAACTGCAAGTATTAGAATTATTGAAGAAATTATGGATTCTGTAACCATTCCTGTAATGGCCAAATGTCGAATAGGACATGTCAATGAAGCACTAGTTTTACAAGAAACTGATGTTGATATGATTGATGAATCTGAAGTTTTAACACCTGCTGATGAACTTCGTCATATTTGGAAATGGGATTTCACTACCCCTGTTGTTAATGGCGCAAGATCATTGGCTGAAGCCTTGAGAAGAATTGAAGAAGGTGCATCAATGATTAGAACAAAAGGTGAACCTGGAACTGGAAATGTTGCAGAAGCAATTAAACATATTAAAAAAGTAAATGACGAATTAAGAATGATAAAATCAATTTATGATTCTGGAGATAATCAAGAATTAGTTAGAATGGCAAGAGAATTCAAAGTATCTTATGATATTGTTGAACAAACTGCAAAACTTGGAAGATTACCAGTTGTAAATTTTGCTGCAGGTGGTATTGCAA
The DNA here is from genome assembly GCA_937875805.1 of uncultured Nitrosopumilaceae archaeon. Lineage (GTDB taxonomy): Archaea > Thermoproteota > Nitrososphaeria > Nitrososphaerales > Nitrosopumilaceae > Nitrosopumilus. Next base: position 8,582 of record CALFHG010000064.1, on the reverse strand, counting down.
CACCTGCTGATGCAGCATATTTGATGTCACTTGGCTGTGATGGAATATTTGTCGGTTCTGGGATTTTCAATTCTGATGATGCAAAAGAAAGAGCACGAGCAATAGTTTTAGCTACTACTTTTTGGAATGAATCTGATAAAGTCAAAGAGGCTCAAAAAATGATTGATGAAAGACAATCTATGTTAGGATTAGATGTAAACACTCTAGAATTACGTATGCAAGATCGTGGTGGTTCTGCATGAGTCTTACTGTTGGTGTATTATCAATACAAGGAGATATACAAGAAAATCTTGTTTCTACTAAAGCTGCAATTGATGAATTAGGAATTGATGGAAAAGTAATTGCTGTAAGAACACCTGATGAAATTTCTCAATTAGATGGTTTGATTATTCCTGGTGGTGAGAGTACTACTATAGGCCAATTATCTCTAGTGAATGGATCTTTGAAGATTCTAAAAGAAAAAATTCAAAGTGGAATGCCAGTACTTGGAATTTGTGCCGGGATGATAATGTTGTCAAACACCGCAAATGATCGTGTTGTTGGTAAAACTGATCAGCCACTATTGGATATTTTTGATATTAAATTGGAGAGAAATTCATTTGGAAGACAAAAGCAATCCTTTGAATCTGATATTTCTTTAGATTCTATTGATATTCCAAAATTTAATGGTGTCTTTATTCGTGCACCCTCTGTTTCTGATGTTGGTTCAGATGTAGAAATTTTATCAAAATTCAATGATCGTATTGTTGCAATTAAAAAAGGAAATGTAATTGGTATATCCTTTCATCCAGAATTAACTGAAGATACATCAGTACACAAGTATTTCATTAACCTTGTGAATGATTCAAAGAATTAATTTTTCTAAATTAATCTAACAAATTATGCATAGATTTCAAATCTTTTTTGAATTCTAACAGACTTTCAGGAATTTCCATTTTAATTGAATCTTTTAATGAGAGATTTTGAGATTTTTTCTCATTCCAAACTTTTGAATTAAATTCTGAAATTTCCTTTGTGATATTACTCTGATCCTCTATGTTTTCAGGCGTGACTTGTTTTTCTTTATGGATGCTATCTTTTGAGTACAATTCCTTCCAAAGATGTTCAGTGATGAATGGAGTGATTGGTGCTAATAATTTTAAAATTGTTGACAATGTTTTATGAAGTGTGAAAATTGCACCATCTCTTTCTTCATCAGAGAATTCAATTCCGTATGCTCGTGCTTTGACCATTTCAATATAATGTGCAGCAAATACATTCCATGTAAATTCCCTAATTGCAATTGCTGGAATGAAAAAGTTGTATTCCTCATATCCTTTCTTACATTCTTTTACTAGCTTGTCTAGTTCTGCTAAAATCCATTTGTCTGTTGCACCAAGTTTCCCTGATTCAATTACTGGAAAACTAGACAAAAATCTTGAAACATTCCATAATTTGCTGAGGAATTTTTTTGTTGATTCAATTTTTTGTTCGTTACATCTAAAATCATAACCGTGATTAATTTCGCTTGCACTCCAAAATCTAAAAGTGTCAGCGCCTAATTTTTCAATTACAGGTAAAGGATCTATTGCATTTCCTTTACTCTTACTCATTTTCATTCCCTTTTCATCTAAACCATATCCCATTATCCATGCTTCAGACCATGGTTTCTTTCCAGTTAGCTGTTCACATCTTAGAAGTGTATAGTATAACCAAGTTCTAACAATATCTTTTGCTTGGGGTCTAATTGATACGGGGTATACTTTTTTGAAAAATTCGTCGTCTCTATTGAATTTACTAATGAAAAGTGGAGATACACTAGAATCCATCCATGTGTCAAAAGTTCGTTCTTCCCCTACAAATTCAGTAGAATCACATTTAGGACAATTACTAATTGGACATTTTTCTTCCCAAGGTCTGTAATACTTTCCAGGTTCTGGAACATGGGGCTCTGAGCAATTTTTACAGTACCAGATAGGAATCTCTGTACCATAGTATCTTCTCCTAGATATTGGCCAGTCAATATTGATGGATTCAAGCCAATTCATGAGAATTTGCTTGTGCATTGGTGGATGAAATGTGATTTCTTGGCCTAGTTTTTTGATTTTCTCAACTGCGCCTTTTTGTTTTAGATAATATTCCTCCATTGGAATAATTTCAATTGGAGTTTTACTTCTCTCTGATACTGGTGTTCTATGAACAATGTCTTCGACTTTGTCCAATAATCCTCCTGTCTCTAAATCTTCTATAATTTTGGTTCTTGCTTGTTTTGGTTTCAATCCTGTATATTCTCCTGCAACCTCTGTCATTCTTCCGTCTAATCCAATTGCAACAATCTCTTCTAATTCTAATTCTCTAAATAATGCCACATCGTTTTGATCACCATAACTACATACCATAACGGCTCCTGAACCGAATTCTTGTTGAGCGGAATGATGTGTTCTTAATTCTACTTCTGCGTTAGTTATTGGAACAATTATCTTCTTTCCGATATACTGTGAATACCTTTCATCTTCTGGATTTACAATAATTGTTCTACATGCACAAAGCAATTCCGGTCTTGTACTTGCAATGACTATCTCTTGATCTGTGTCTTTGATTTTAAATTTCATGTAAACTAGTTTTGTGGATAAATCTTCATAGGTTATTTCTGCATCTGCAATTGTTGTACCTGACACCCAATCGTAATTGTTAGGTCTGTTTGCTAGATACACTTCTCCTTTTTTCCATAACTCGATGAATGTTGATTGTGTAAGTGTTCTGTATTCTTTTGAATCTGTTCTGTAATAGTTTGCAAAGTCACCACTAATTCCTAAACTCTTCATGATGAGAAGCATTTCAGCTTCCAAATCATCTAGTGCATCTCTACACAGATTTAGAAACTCTCCTCTTTCTGTTTCTCTCATTCTAATTTTGTGTTTTTTCTCAGTGTACAGTTCTACTGGAAGTCCATTCCTGTCGATTCCTATTGGAAAATAGACATTTTTTCCTGCCATCCTTGCAGTACGCGCAATCATGTCAATTTGTGAATAATGTGCTGCTGCCCCTATGTGCCAAGGCCTACCTGAAGGATATGGAGGCGGTGTATCTATTGTAAAGTTATCATCTTGTGGTGTAAAATCATAAATTTTTTCTTCTTCCCATTGCTGAAGAATTTTCTTCTCTAATTCTGGATTCCATGCTTTTTCTGAGATTTTAGGTTCCATTTTTTTAACTATCTTTCAATGTTTGAAATAATATGAGATCCTTTATTGTAACCTTCATAGATGTAAACTCCAACTGCTTCTACATTTGATGGCATTTTTGGTACTAATAGTTTGATAATTTCACTTGAAAGATTTTCAACTGTAGCTTCTCCTTCTAGTAGATATGTTGTATTTTTAGGAACTTGCAAATCAAACATTCCTTTAGGTCCTTCAAATCTAATTTGATAGTGTGAATCATCTTCTTTTTGTAAATATTTTCTATTGATGAAAAATTTATGATCAAATACATTTACAACTTCTTTGATGATTTTTTTAGCCTCTCCAAAATCCAAAAGAAGATTGTCTTTCATTTGTCCTACCAATTCTACCATTACAGAAGATGTGTGTCCGTGTAAGATGGAGCATTTTTCAACTAATGGAAGTATATGTGCATAATCAAATGAGAATGAAGCATCTTCTAAAAATATGGAACCTGTTTGTGGTGTTTTATCATAAAATACAATATCTTGTAGTTCTTTAATCTGTGCAACATACTTTGCATGTCCTATTGCCATAATTTTGTCTTCAGGAAAGTCTTCTTTGACTTGTTTGTATTTTTCAATATCCTCATCAGTATCAATAACTTCAATCAATCCCTTTTCTGTTTTGAAATCAACTGTAATCTCAGTTCCGTTCTTTAGTGTAATTTTGTGATGGTACTCGTAATCTTGTTCGAGAAATGTAAGCATTTGAGCTACTGTTAACTCTGTTCTAGTTTTGAGCAGATTTCCCTTTTTATCAATATATTTAAAATCTGAATCTAAAATTGTAGGACTTGATGCCATGTGAAGTCAACTGGCTATGGATATAATATAAATTCTGTAATGAATGAGCCTGAAATTCCTCTAAATTACTATGATAAAGAATTTAGAATTTTGGCTAGGTTGACATCATTTTTTGTGATGCCGCCTGCATCATGAGTTGTTAATTCTACAGTAATTCTATTATATACATTAAACCACTCTGGATGATGATTCATTTTTTCAATCTCCATAGCTGCTCTGGTCATAAAACCAAATGCCTGATTGAAACTAGCAAATTCAAATTCTTTGTGCAGTTTTTCATTAACAACACTCCATCCAGAGAGACTCTTTAACTCCTCCTCAATATCTAGTTGAGATAATCGCATCATGTTGTTTTAGATTTGATGTTAAATTAAAAGATTGATTCATTACCTTTTATGAAATATGTGAAGTAAGCGAAAATGGATGAGATGAACAAAAAACTACTTGAGTATATCCAGGATTCTATTTCTGAAACTGTCAAAGTAAAGAAAATTGGAATCGCTTTTTCTGGAGGCGTTGACAGTACATTAATTTCAAAAATTTGCTCAGACCTGGATTTTGATGTTACATTACTTACAATTGGATTTGCTGAATCACATGACATTTTATTTGCAAAAGAAGTTAATGAATTTCTAAAATACCCTCACCATGTTTTAGAAATTGATCCAGATACATTCCCATCTATCTCTTCAAAAATTAATCAAACAATAAAGACTGACAATCTGTCTTGGAATGAGAATTGTATTGCGTTTCATTATGTTTCAAAACTTGCAAACTCTTTAGATCTTGACACTGTAATCACTGCAAATGGAATCGATGAATTGTTTTGTGGATATAATGCGTATCGAGAAGCATTTTCTGGTGGAGAATTACAAATCAACGAAATGATGCTTGCTAAATTAGATAACGAACTGAAAATGATGAAGGCAGTCAATCTAGTTGCATCTGAATTTGGTGTGAAGATCCTCCAGCCATTACTCTCACCAAAATTCATAGAATACGCAAAAACTGTACCAATATCTGAAAAAATTCATGATTCAGATGATCTATATCGCAAGCACATTATTCGAAAATTAGCAAGCAAAGTTGGTGTTCCAGAACTTTCTTGTACAAAACGAAAGAAAGCGTTACAATATGGAACTAAAATTCACAAGTCTTTACTAAAAACTAGATAAATTTCTGAACTGTTTTCTTTACTGATTTTTCCACATTGCTAATAATTGTAGATGATGCACCAAGATGTTTCTCTGGTGAGAAAATTGCATCAATTTCTTTATCAGTTAGCTTTGAGGAAAATGCTTTATCATTTTTGATTGCATCCTTGTAGAACATTCCTTTGTCATTTGCCTCAAATGCAACTCTCTGAACATCTCTGTATGCGACAAATCTTGGAATTCCTTTTTTGATTAGTGCTTCTAAAACAAACTCTGCAAATATTTGCCCCTTTGTGATGTATAGGTTATCTACAATCCTTTTCTCGTTTACAAACAAGTTTGAAACAATTCTAGTCATTGTTTCTAACATTTCATCAACTAGAATGGATGCAGTTGGAAGAATAAATCTCTCATTAGCTGAATTTGAAAGATCTCGCTCATGCCATAATGGAATATTCTCAAATGCAACTGCAACTTGACTTCGTACTAGTTTGGATAATGATGATACACGTTCACTCTTTATTGGATTTCTTTTTACTGGAACTGCACTACTTCCCATCTGACCTTTCTTGAATTGCTCAGCAACTTCACCAATTTCTGTTCTTTGCAAATTTCTAATCTCTATTGCAATTTTTTCTAATGTTGCACCAATTAATGCCAATTCAAACACATATTCTGCATATCTTTCTCTGGGAACAATTTGTGTTGCAACTTCTGCTGGAAATAATTTTAATCGCTTTGCAGCTCTTCTCTGCACTTCAAGTGAATTTGCACCCATTAGTGAGCCTGTACCGACAACTCCTAATGTCTTACAAATCAAAATTCTTTTCTTAATCTCTTCAATTCGCTCTACATGCTTTGCCATTTCTGCTGCCCAGTTTGCAAATTTTAATCCAAATGAAATGATACTTGCATGTTGACCGTGTGTTCTACCAACTGCTGGAATCTTTGAATGCTTTACTGCTTTTTTTGCAAGAATTGTTGCCATCTTTGCAACTTTAGGTTCGATAATTTGTAATGCATCTCTCATCTGCATTGAATTACTTGTATCAACTAAATCATTACTTGTAAGACCATAGTGAATCCATGGTCTTGCATTTTTACTACATTTCTCACTAAGTGACTCTACTAGTGCTGCAGTGTCGTGATCACTTTTTGCCTCCAACTGCTTGATTCTTTTTGCAGTAATTTTTCCAGACATTGCAGCTCTGTGAATTTCTTTACCTACACTTTTTGCGATCATTCCTATCTCACTTTGGGAAATGGCAGCTGCACCCTCAATCTCTAATTGATAGTCTACTTTCTTTTGTTCACTGAAAATATCCATCATTTCTTTGGTGCCATAACGACCATTATCTATAGGTAGGATTGCCAATGTTTCTATTCATTACACATGGAAAATAAATCTACTTATGAAATTTGAACTTAATTTACTCTATCTCTTAATTGATGACAATCACAAAGACAACCTTTTTGACATTTCATTCTTTTACAGTCTGAGCACACATTTTTTTTCCAGTATGGTGCTGTGTTCATGCTAGTATCTTTGAGTTACTTTGAAAGTTCCTTTTTTTACTTGAAGAATAATTTTGATCAAATACAATGACCAAATTCCCATTAAAATATAATATAAAATACTCACATCTGGTTCTTCTGAAATTTCTTTAGGTTCTTCCTCTACGGGCATATCAAATGGTGGCATGTACACTAATCCAAGAAAAATAGGTATTGCTACTATGATAATTATTGGGAACACCATGATATTTTCTAATTGTATGGGCTGTAATTAGTGTAAATTTTCGCTACTGAATGAAAATACATGTCTCTCATGTCTTCTTCAACACAAACAGCCAATAAATTAACAATATCAGTAGATGTGATAATTCCAACTACATTTCCATCATCTATTACTGGTAGTTTTCTTATTTTTCTGTCATACATTAAATCTGCAGCAGTTCTTACTGTTTCATCTGAATTTATTGAAAATAGCGGTGATGACATTATTTGTTTGATAGGTGTAGTGATTTGATATGCATGAGCTGCAATTTTTATTGCAAAGTCTCTATCTGTAACAATTCCTATGGGTGTATTATTTTCCATGACTATGATGGCTCCAACTTTAGCATCCTCCATCATTTTTGCAGTCTCATTTACTGTTAATGTTGCATCTACAGAAATCACTGATTTTGTCATTACATCTGAAATAGTTATTATTTTAGCATCAGTCATTTTACAAATTTACTCTGTCTAATTCCTTATTTTATGGTCTTCTCGAATATCAAAGATGAAAATCATCTTAGATAATCTGAATAGTCTTTTAAATTAAAAATTAATGTAGTAAAATCTAGATACGTTGCAAGTATCTAACTTCTAGTTCGTTTCTTAACAGCTGCGACCTTTTTAGATGATCTAGCTTCCTTTGTTTTTGAAGATGATTTACTTACTTTACCTTCAGTTTTCATACTTTTGCCGCTTCTTCTAGCTGCTCGAGAAGCTTTTGCTCTTATTGCTTGCTCTTCTTTTTGTTTTTCTTTTTCTTTTTCTGTTAATTGTTTTCTTACCACAAATAATGAAACAATTCAATCATAGATAAATTAGATGATTGATCTCACTTTTGATTTTTCTTTACAAACACTATCTTTCTACAATTCCAGTATCTTGTAATACACACTCTAAATCTTTGAAATAACCTTGTTTGCAATTTTTTTCATCCATTCCCCAATCTGGGTTTCCTCGTAATCCTGCAAGCAATTGATTTGTTTTTCTGTTTTTATTACTTCATTTGACAAATTTTTTATGAAATTCCATTTAATTTGAAATTATTTTTAGAATTCTTCTGATGATTTAAATTGGATTGAAAGGAATCTTTACCGATACATGTCTTCTATAGCCCCAAGAAAAATTGGAGAAAATCAATATCAAATTGATGCTGATCCTAATCTTGGAATGAGGGTTCCTGTGAGAATTTACGCTGATGAACCATTAATGCAAAAAATGTTATCTGGTAGAACCATTACGCAGGCACAAAATGTTGCTTCTATTCCTGGTATAGTGGGACATAGTGTTGTTTTACCAGATGGACATGAGGGTTATGGTTTTCCTGTTGGTGGAGTTGCAGCTATGGATGCTGAAGAAGGAATGATTAGTCCAGGTGGTGTGGGCTATGATATTAATTGTGGAGTAAGATTACTTCGTTCAAATTTAACAGAAGATATAGTTCGTTCAAAACTAAAAGAATTAGTTACAGATCTTTTTAGTTCTATTCCTTCTGGCGTGGGTTCTAAAGGTGCAATCAAACTTAGTCCTTCAGAACTTGATGAAGTTTTGGTAAGGGGTGTTAATTGGGCAATTGATCATGGGTATGGTTCATCAGATGATGCAGATGTTTGTGAAGAAAATGGCCAAATTCAAAATGCAGA
>CALFHG010000063.1 GCA_937875805.1 uncultured Nitrosopumilaceae archaeon | reverse complement strand
TTAGATTATTTTCTCAATAATGATAACTGCATGATCAGTATTGCAGTTCGTGCAATTAGGGAAATTTACCATTTTTACCTCAATGATCGGATCTGTATTTGGTATTTCAATGCAATAATTTCCAACATTGCCAACAAAATTACCATTTTTATTTTTGATAATTTCATGTTCACAATTTGGGAATCGTTTTGTTCTTGGTTCGTTCCGATCATCAAATCCAAATAAAGATAGATATTTCAGTTCTCTAGTTTTTAGTTCTGATTTATCCATGAATTGTACTAGATTCATTATTCTATAAGTTCCATTATAGAATCATCTTTATGAATTTCATCAAGCGAGTATTTTGCAAGATTCAATTCTCCAAAAGTTTCAATTTTCTCATGTATATTTCCACTAAAGAAATTATCATCTGCAATTAATTTCCCGTCAATACGTTTTTTTAATTTACAAAAAGTTACGGTTTCAGGTTTTCTTGCAACAATTAAACTAAACATATTCTGATTTCGATTTGTGTTTGTTTCTGAATTTTGAATTATTTTGATTAATTCGTGCATTGTGTAATTTCTTGGAATAAATTCTTGGCTAGATCCATAACCGCCTACCTCATTAGGTGTTGTTGTAAATGTTTTACTTTTAACTTTCTTCAATAGTTTTTCGATTCTTTCAAGTTCTTTTGTTGCATATTCCTGATCCATATTTTTAGCATTTTTGATTAGTTGAAATTCAAAATCTACTTGAGCAATGGCAAGATTATGGATTTTGTTAGTTTTGTCTATCAAATCCCTTTTTGATAATTTTTTCATCTTATTCTCTAGATTTCTAATTTCTGCTATTCCAAGTTCCTGTATTCTTTTTGTTTCTGTTTTTGTTGCATTGGCTAAATTAGTTTTTTCGAGCTTGACACCTTTTTCTAATCCATGATAATAATTAGCCATCATAATCTGTATAATTTCCAAATTTTCAATCAATCTTTCTTGATTAATTTTTGCCGTATTGTCAATTTCAGATATAGATTTTTTCTTTCCTTTTTTTGAAATATTTTCGTTTGTTTTATGTTTCATGGTTCTTAGGTCTTCATCATCATTCCAACTAATATCTGAAATTGTCAATGTAGGGATTTGTGTAAAATATCCATTTTTTACTCCATAGATTATTTCATCTATTGTTCGTGTTAATTGTGGCTTATCTTTTAAAATCATTGAAGTTGTCAAATCTTGATTTTTCAATTTTATTTTCAATACTTCTTTTTGAATCATTTTCTGGATTTCCCTAATTTCTTC
>CALFHG010000062.1 GCA_937875805.1 uncultured Nitrosopumilaceae archaeon | reverse complement strand
TGTTAAAATAAAACCAATAGAGTCTGAAGAAATTTTTAAAATTACTACATTAGAAACTCAAGATCAAGTCAAATCTAATTTACAATTTAATATTGGAATTGCAGTGGGGATAGTCATTGGAATTGCGATCGGTGTAGTTTTTATTTTAATCATTAGACAAAAAACTCCCAAATAATTGAACAAGATTTATAAGCAATTTGGCGAGAACGAGAGCTGAATGTCAGAGTTGGGGACAAAAAAGTCTGGCGGATTATCCAGAAGAGACTTTCTAAAATTAATGGGTGCTGCAGGCACTGGATTAGCATTTGCTCCATTTGTCCCATTTGGTAATTTCATGCCAAATCCAAATCAGGCATCCCTTGAAAGAGTTCCAGTAATTTTACCTGATGGCACTCAAGCAAATATCAATACTTATCCTGTTAATCATGCTGAAGTAATTACATATCCTTCAACTGGCGATGCTGCACTTGATGCAGAAGCTTTTCGTAAATGGCAATTCATCAGACTTCCTGAAGAATTAGGTGGAGGAAAAAAAGACACTGATGCATTACGAGCTTATAGTATGATTTGTTTACATCTTTGGTGTTTATGGAAATATTGGCCAGATGAAGGCAGAAAAAGAGGTGAATGCCCTTGTCATGGAAGTATGTATGATCCAATGACTGGAACAGCATTCGTTGGTCCTGCATCAGTACAAGCTGCACCATCAAACACTTTACCACAACTAACTTTAGACATTGATTCAGATGGATTAATCTTTATCATGCCACCAAAGTTTAATGCAAACGATAATGGAGTAATTGGATATGGCCGTTTCACTTGAAAGAAGAACAGGGGTAGTAGCGCTCCTTTATTGGTTTTGGGATGGAGTAGACAGAACTATCTTTACTGCAATCAAATTTTCATTCCCTTCAAGATTTGTTAGTCCATTTGGATTCTTAGGAATGCTTACGTTCATCGTGTTCATTATTCTTGGAGTATCAGGTGCATTACTGATGTTTTATTATCAACCCATTCTCGACCGCGCATGGGACAGTGTGCAATTCATTAATGATGATGTTCCATTTGGTTTTCACATTAGAAATATTCACTATCATGGTTCTAACGCTATGGTCCTTCTTGCAGTGCTTCACATGTATTATCAATACTTTAGTGGAAGATACAAAATTAGAAATGAAGTTTTATGGATGACTGGTGTTATACTTGGAACTGTTACAATTCTTGAAGCGTTTACTGGATACGATGTAATTTTCAGTGAAAGAGCGGAGCTTGCAATTAGTATTGCGGCGTCACTAACAACATCCATCCCTGTTGTGGGACCTACAATTCGTGATGCGGCGCTGGGTAGTGGGTTTTCGGACTTTGTATTAAGATTCTATGCACAACATGTATTCTTGCTACCTATTGTAATGCTTGGATTAATGGCAGTACACTTTCCAAGATTCTTAGTATTTGATGTACCTATGGTGATGGCAATCGGTGGTGCTATTTTGATCACTGGTGGTGTCTTCCCAATTGATATGGGATTCAAGTTTGAACCCACGGTACCGCCCGGTGTCACAGTCCCTGAATGGTATCTTACAGGAATCTATGCCTTTATGAGGACACAATATGACAAATTTGTTACAGGTTTACTGTGGCCGTTATTGTTTATCATATCCTTTGTATTGATTCCGTTTATAGATAGATACAAGAAAGTCTCTTGGAGAGATAGACCAATCATTACTGCATTTGGAATTACAAGTCTTGCTCAAATCATGGTTACAACATACTGGGGATTCTATATCTCACCAGACACAAAACTTCCATTAGTGGAGCGTTTGGTAATTGATCCAATATTCTTCTATTCTACAATGATCTTGTTGGTACCTCTAGGATTTGGATTTACTTACATGATGATCAAATTAGCAAATGAAGCTGAAAGAAAATCAAAACTTGCAAAAAGTAATGGTCCTCAGAAAGTAGCTACAATCAACCTATCTGAAAAATGGATTAATTGGCTATTGGTTGCACTATTGGCCTTCCAAGTATTTCTAAACATTGCAGCATACAATGCAGCTTTGACAGGAATGAAGAATGTTTCATTGTTCTTTATTGGAATTATTTTGCTAGTGTTTGCTGGATTCTTCCATGTGTACAGATATGCAATGAGTCAACAAAAGAATGCGCCTCCACCTGCACCTATGCCTGTAGTTGAAGAGAAACTAAAACTAGCAGAACCTGAAGTACCTGTAGAATCGAGTAAACTTCCAGAGGGTGATACAACATCTGATGCAAAACCTGATGCAAAAGAATTATCTCCTGAAGTACCAGTACCAAAAATTCAAGCTGATATGGGAGTCGGTACAAATAACAATTCAAATATTGGTTCTAATGATATTGATGGAGTGAAAAAATTATGAGTATGCCTACATCCAGTCATGCATATGGTATTGGAATGATTGCATTGATTATTGGAATGTCTGCATCTGTCGTATTTTATACATCATTTTATCTTCCAGAATCAATGGCAAAACCATCTGTTTCTGAACATATTTTAGAACCTGAAGATGATTTTATTATTGAAATTGTTCCAGGAGCTGTTGTAGAAGGAAATAAAAATTATGTTCCAAACAATGCTGTAGTGACGTTGACTATAAACAACAAAGTAATTTGGCAAAATAATGATGACACTGCCCATACTGTAACCCCTGATCATAGAAGTGAAGATAGTTACAGTGGTGAATTTGGTTCACCTGGTGTGATGAAACCTGGAGAAAGTTATGAATTCCTATTTACTGAACCACAAGATGTACCATATCACTGTACACCTCATCCATGGATGGAAGGAACTATTTCAGTAGAATTAAGTAGATTCTAGTTAGAATATTTTGCAAAGATTATCTGACTTTCAATTTCTTTATGTTGTTCAATAATTGATACTCTAAATTTTACTTCGTGTTCTTGATTTGGTTGAAAATTAATTATTGCAGTAAATTCTGCTTTATTTTCAGGCATTACATCTTTGTTGATAAATAATCTTGAAACATTTTGTGATATTTTTTTTTCATTATATGATTTGTAAATTATATGCTCATTTGAATCCAAAATTGTTGTATTGATGACCACTCCGTCATATCTTCCTGGATAAGAAACTGCAATGGTCCCTTTGATTTCAGAATTTGGATGAATTTCTATTGAACTTAGTTTAAATTCTAAATCTTTCACAAAATTTTATTCCCAAGTTAGAATAATAATTTTGTTAAGTGGGCCCAAAGGGCTTCGATCCCTTGACTTTTGGATTAGAAGTCCAACACGCTATCCATGCTGCGCCATAGGCCCAGAAACCTAAAAATTAATTACCATTTTAAGGGTTTACAGCCACTTTTTTTGGTAATTTTCTCTCTCCATTTTGAAAAGAAATTGTTGTGAATACCCTGCATATGGACCAAAATGGTTTACAATTTTTTCGTGAAAAATTCCATATTGTTTTTCTGTTATGGTTTTAGTTTCTAGTTGAAATTTATCTGAATAATATTTTTCTAATATTCTAATCATCCATCTATCTAAAGGAAATGATTCTAATTTATTTAATGAAAATAACAAGACACAATCTGCAACTTTATTTCCTACTCCTGGAATTAGACAAATTTCATCTTTAGCATTTTGATAATTAGTTTTTTTTAGGTATTCAAAATTGATTTTTTCTAAGACTGTTCTGTTTGCTGCTTCTTTGATAAATCTAGCACGATATCCAACTCCGCAACTTTTAATTTCATTAATAGATGCATTTGCAAGTTTCTCTGGTTTGGGAAATAAAAAAAATTCTTGATTATCAAATTTTACTTTAACTCCAAACTTTTTTGATATTTTTTC
>CALFHG010000061.1 GCA_937875805.1 uncultured Nitrosopumilaceae archaeon | reverse complement strand
TGGAACTGATGATGCAATGAAAATATTTAGAATTATTCCAAAAATCATAAATGCAATTCCAAGATACAAACAGTTTTTTGCCTTTGGTAAATCATCTTGTCGTAAAATAAAAAATGCAACTATTCCACCAATTACTCCAAAGAAAATTGGAAGTAAAAACCAGGCATTACTTCTAGGTTTTTCTGGCTGTGACATTATACTTTGACTTTATTTTGCAACTATTATTTTCTTTTGCAATTGTGTAATTTCAATTTCTACTGTTTCTAAAGGATCCTCTACTTGATTACGTCTAATTGAGAACATTTTTGGTTTTTCAAAGTCATCTGTACAATCTGGACATGCATACACTAGTACTCTATGCTCATTGGGGGCTTTTGGATTTGATAACCTTGGGTAATACACCAATCTTGCTCCACAATCAACACAATATCTGTTGGCCCTTCTAGTTCTGACCAATGTAAACCTCCTGCATTATTGTTAATGTGCGATCACCTATTAGATCTATATTGTCTAATAGAGTAAACCAATTACTAACAACCGATCAATATTTCTATATTCGAGTTTAGAAACATACTAAATCATCATCTTCAATTATCATATATTCTAAAAATAAAATATTTCAAAACTCGAGTTTAGAAAGAGAGCGCCTCCCACCAGACTTGAACTGGTGACCATCCGATTAACAGTCGGATGCTCTACCACGCTGAGCTAGGGAGGCACCATTTGAGTACCTTGGTAAAAGTGATTTAATCTTTGCGACTAAGCATAAATCCCTAAAATCCGAAAGTTTAGTTGAATTTAGCAAAAAATTCTTTAATTTCTTTTGCATGACTTTCTACTAATTCAATAATTTCCAAGTGTTCATCAGCTGTTGGTTCTCTTTGATGTACAATTTGAAATGCACTAAGTGCTGAACCCACCATTTCACCAACAAAAAATCCACATAAAAAATCTCCAACATTTCCACAATCCCATGTGTCTCCAATTCTTGGAGATGCTCCTGCAGATTTGTATAATTCTAATGTTTGTTCTATTAAATCAGTTGTTTGTTTTGAAAATTCAGGATCAAGGGTCATTAGTTAAATTGGATTTTTATTTATCTAAGCCTTTTTTCTTTTCAAATCCATAGATACCGTCAAGGAAAACTCTATGATCTTTGTTTTTAACTTTAGATTTTTGTTCAATGTTAGCTGCAGTTTGAGTAACATCAGTCCATACTTCTCCTGTAACAATTACATCTTCTCCTTTTGGAGTTACCTTGGTGTTGCCAACAATATTTGTTATTCTTGGTGCACGTTCTCCTTGGAAATTTTCAATTATGATTTGTTTTCCATCAACTTTAACTGTAATTGGAAAGTGAGAAAATACTATTTTCATTTTAATTGTATATCCAACTATCAAGCCCTCACAAATATTTCTAATAATTGATCTTGCAGTGTGTAATATTGCATAATCTCTCTTTTTGGTTTCAATTGAAGTTAAGAGAATTTTACCATCAGTTATTTCGATATTTACTGGAATTGATTTGAAACTTTTGTGAGTTTTACCTAGAGGACCAGCA
>CALFHG010000060.1 GCA_937875805.1 uncultured Nitrosopumilaceae archaeon | reverse complement strand
TGCTGGTTCCCTAGTTTGGTCTACTGGAACTATATTGTCTGGATATTATTTTGGTCCACTAATTGGTCTTGGCACAGATTTGTTAGCATCCTCACCATAGAAATCAAAAACTACCTAGAGTTTTCTGTTTCTTTTCATCCCAGATTAATTCTCGCATTCCAAGCTGCATTCTCAGTGAATTTGCAGTGGAAGGACCAAATCCTTCATAGTGATTGTTTGCCATTATCATTGCATTTGGAATATCATTGATTTCTTGGAGTTTTTGTGCCCAATTAATAATTAATTCTTTTTTATTTTTTGAAACTTTGCCAAACTCTGAATCTGGAATGGACCTATCTCCAATTAATCTGACATAAAGATAGTCTGATGTTATAGGCATTGGATTATTTACTCCTGCAACATCATTCCAAACAAGGCAATGCTTGTTTTGTTTTAGATATGTAATTGCATCTTGTGAAAACCATGACTCATGTCTTCCTTCAATTGGGTATACAAAATCATCTGGCAGCAAATCAAAGAGTTCTCCTAGTCTTGGTTTTGCCTCCTCAAATGACAACGATGGAGGTAACTGCAAAACAAGTGCTGAAATCTTTTCATGAATTGAAGACAATGATGCCAAAAATGAAAAGACTTCAGAGTTTACTCTGTCTAATCTTTTTTCATGTGTGATTGCAGATGGAAATTTTGCTGTAAATCTAAAATGTCGTGGGGTATCCTCATTCCATCTCCGTACAATTTCCTGTGCAGGAATTTTATAAAATGTAGAATTTATTTCAGTTATTTCAAAAAGCTGAGAATAATATTTGAGCCATTGGGAACTTTTTAGATTTCTAGGATAAAATGTACCTGACCATCCTTGATAGCTCCATCCAGTACAGCCAACTTTGATATTCATTGTAATTGTTACACTGATATTGTTTTTACAATTAAGGTTACTGATTTTAAAAAAATGGAACTTGAGACCAATAACGATTAGTTATTTGGTGAGAGCTCCAACTTGATATGATGATATGAATATAGTATTTAGATCCTACTGTTGAATTCTACATCTGGTTGTATACAAATTCATTTCATTGAAAATTATTTTAAAATCAAATAGGAAACGAGGTATAGTGGAAAACTAGACGAATCCTAGATACTACTATCCTTTTCGTGTTTTCCTATTTCTATCTGCCCACTTCTTCAAAGCGTTTTTTGAATTTCAGCAGGTATGATAGTCCTCGTCAATTATTATATGTAAAAATAAAATTTAAAGGGTTCTAACATGATTCTTAAAATTTATTTAAATTTATCGAAAAATATGTACAAATTTACATGATCCCACTGATCTGC
>CALFHG010000059.1 GCA_937875805.1 uncultured Nitrosopumilaceae archaeon | reverse complement strand
ATTCATCAAACTCTACTTCACCACCAATAGTTGGGATACCTAAACAATTTCCATAATCAGCAATTCCAGTAACTGCATTTTTGAAAAGCCATCTTGCTTGCAAATCTTTTTCAATATCGCCAAATCTTAATCCATCAAAAATTGCAATTGGTCTAGTCCCTGCAGATAAAATATCTCGAATTACTCCTCCAACACCAGTTGCAGCCCCACCATAGGGCTCTACAGCAGATGGATGATTATGACTTTCAATGTGTGCTGTAACAACATAGCCATCACCAACATCTAAAACTCCAGAATCATATCCTTTCTCATTAATTACTAGAGGACCATCCATTGGCAACATTTTGAGATGCCTTTTTGAAGATTTGTAAGAACAGTGCTCAGACCATTCAGCAGCTACAATTTGTAGTTCTGTAGAAGTTGGATCTCTACCAATTTTTGATTTTAGCTCAGCTAGTTCTCGCTCTTCTAGACTCATTTGTTAACACCCATTTTTGCCATTAATGATTCAAAGATAAGAGAAGAGGGTTTGTTATCATTTGGATTAATATCAGATTCAACTGCCCTTTCTGGATGAGGCATCATTCCAACAACATTTCCATCCTCATTACATACGCCTGCAATTCTATTTGCAGAGCCATTTACACCCTCGCTGTATCTGAAAACAATTTGATTTTTCTTTTTTAAATTTTCCATAGTTTCATCATCAACATAATATCGACCATCACCATTAGCTATGGGTATTGGGATTTTCTCATTTAGTTTGAATTGATTTGTAAACGGGGTTTTGTTATTTTCTACAATTAAACTAGTCCATTCACACATAAAATTAAGTGACTCATTTTTGAGTAATGCACCTGGAAGTAATCCTGATTCGACAAGAATTTGAAATCCATTACATACACCCAAAACAGGAATTCCTTTTTCAGCCATTTTTTTGACATCTTTGATAATTGGACTATGAGCTGCAATGACGCCGGATCTTAATCTATCCCCGTAAGAAAATCCTCCTGGAAGAATTATAGCATCTATATTTTTTGGTAATTCTTTTTCATGCCAAAAATATTCAGCATCAAGATGAAATACATCAGTCAATACATGATACATATCACGATCACAATTACTACCTGGAAAAACTACAACTGCAACTTTCACAATTCTTTAAACATTCAGAGATATTTAATTTGAATTAATCAGAGTAAATTCTTATGTAAACAAATCACTTGATCGCCATGACTCAAGTAAGAGACATTATGCAAAAAAATGTAATTGCCATAGATTATAACAAAACTGCACTTGATGCATCAGTCATTTTAAAAGAAAAAGAGATCAGTTTTCTCGTGATTATGAAGAAGGGAGGAAATAGCAGGAATTGTTTCAGAAAGTGACATTGTAAGAAAAATTGCAGCAAAAGATCTCAATTCATCACAAATTCAACTAGAAGAGATAATCTTTAAAAATTTCAAAGGGGTTGAATCAGATTTAGAAATAGAAGATGCAGTTCAAAAGATGCTAAATAACAGCATTAGACGTTTAATCGTGCTTGAAAATGAAAAACTGGTAGGAGTAATCACTCGGACAAATTTAGTAGAGTTTCTTAGAAGTAAATTATTGATTAACGCTACAGTTGATAGCATAAATTCAGAATAGAATTAATTTTCAAAAACATCAATTGTGACTACACTCACCATAGGATTGTAAATCCTCAATTCATCACAAATTTCCTGCACTTTAGTCTGGGCAGATGTTTTATCTTTTTCTTCAATTGTAAATTTTAACATCTTTGCAGTTTTGATGTTTGTAACAATTTTGTGGGTTCCTTTCAAAACCAAATCATTGAGGATGGTTTGACCCTCAGGATCACTAATTCCAGGTTTATTTTCAATAGTTACATTAACTTGGAAAATTGCCATTTACAAGTTGAAAAATCAAATCGAG
>CALFHG010000058.1 GCA_937875805.1 uncultured Nitrosopumilaceae archaeon | reverse complement strand
GGATTACATAACAATAGCCACAACTGGAAACGCTACTGACTTTGGTGACTTGACAACTGCACATAGAAGTAATCTAGCTGGTGTATCGGCTTGAGTGAATCGAGTATTATAGGACTAGATGTGTCTAAATTAGATTTAGTAACTTTGGATAAGAATCAAATTAAAAAAATTACAGATAGGTTACCAATTTTAGAAAAAGATTCATACCTAGTAGGACATTCAACAAGTCAAACAAGTTATTCCCTACAAACTTTACAGATGATTAGCGACTCACCTTTATCTAGAATGAAACAATGTACTTCACAAATAAATAAAAAATATGGTTCATTAAGAGGTGCATATTTTAAGATAGAATATAAAAAATTGGAAATTAAAAAATTACAATTTACAAATACAAATGAATCAATATTAAAAATTAGAGAACTTGAATCAGAAATAAAAGCAACAAACCCAGCAATGGAAAACACATTGAGAGAGATAGGCATGTTTCAAGATATGTATGATGCTATCAAAAAGAACAATAATATTTCCGATGACTGGACAGAAGAAGACTTTGAAAAACAGGAAATTAGTCACATGATAAAGTCTTCATTCAGATTAGGAATACAGGATCTATCATCAAGTGGTAGGGTTAGTCATGCAGTAGTTGAATATTGGGAACAGTTGGGTATTCACCCCCAAATGGGTGAAAAAAGAGTTAGAGAATATCTGATAAAAATACAGGAAATAATTAATAAAACTGGTGAAATAACCATACAACCAATGTATGATTTTCTAGATGAGATGGGAAAAGAGTTTAGTGAATCACATAAATTGGCACTAAAAAGAACTGGACTTGATGAAATAGGAAGTGAAGAATTTATGGCCAAAGGTGTAACAAAACCAACATGAAGAAAGTTTTTGGACTTTGTGGGATACCAAGGGCGGGTAATACCTTATTTGCAGGTATCATTAATCAAAATCCCAAAGTAAGTGTTACAGCAAATAGTCTAGTTTTACATCTGTATGGTAATATTCTTAAGTTAAAAAATTTAGAAACATATCAAAATTTCCAAGATGAGAAATCACTTAATAATGTACTAGATAATTTAATACCAAATTATTATAAAGATTGGGATGCTGATTATATAATAGATAGATCTGTGTGGGGATTTCCAAAGAATTTGGATATGTTAAAAAAATACAACGAACCAAAAATTATAGTATTGGTAAGGGATGTTGTTGAAGTACTTGCATCATTTATTAAGTTTTCATATACAAACGAAACAAATTACATAGCAAAACACGCTGCATCTTTAGAACAAAGATGTAACTATGTAATGGCTGAGGGCGGTGAGCTACATGGTTGGTTACAGGCAGTTTATCAACTTACGAATACACCAAATAGTAAATATGCACATGTGATAGATTATAATGATTTGGTAAATAATACAGAAAAAGAGATAGATGGAGTTTATGAATTCTTAGGCATACCAAAATATGATCATAGTTTTACTAACCTTTCACAATTAAATAATAATGGTATCATATATGACGATACTGTATTAGGTGGAAATCTACATAAAATAAAGACTGATAAGGTTGAAAGATCAGCATATAATGTCAAAGATATACTAACTCCCTCAATAATAGAAAGATTCAATAAAATGAATTTTTGGGAAAAT
>CALFHG010000057.1 GCA_937875805.1 uncultured Nitrosopumilaceae archaeon | reverse complement strand
AATGCTTCTCTATATGCATAGAGTAATGGAAGTGCAGGTGTGAAAGGAGTATGTTTTTCTCCATCATAAAATTTGAAATATCTTGCTAAATTGAAATACATTGTAGGTGGTGGATTTTCAATCATGTATTTTTTGGCTTTAGCACTAACAGATATTGGTGAAATTCCTGGAGGGGCAGCTATTGCTTTTTGTGCACCAGTCATACATACATCAATATTCCATTTATCAACTGGAAGTGGAGCACCACCAAGTAGTGAAACTGAATCTACTACATAGAATGCATCATTTCTAGATGTTAAGTCAGATACTTTATCAAGATAATTTACCATTGTTCCTGTAGAAGTTTCATTGTGAACAACATAGAATGCTTTTACATCTTTGTTATTATCAAATGCTTCTTTAACTTGATCAAAAGTTGCATTTTCTCCAGGTGGAGTTTCAAGTTTAACAACATTACCACCTTGACCTTCAATTAATTCTGATAATCGTCTACTAAATTCTCCATTTACAGGAATGATAATTTTATCACCTTTTTTAACTAAATTTACAACACTTGCTTCAACTGCACCAGTTCCTGATGCAGATAATGCTACAATATCGTTTTGTGTTTCAAATACTTGCTGAGTTTTGTCAACTACATCAGTGTACAATTCTACAAAATCATCACTTCTGTGATTGATAATAGGTGCAAGCATTGCCCTCATTACTCTATTAGGTACATTTGTCGGACCAGGGAGCATTGAAAGATATTCCATATGTTATCTATCACAGTTCGTTATGGGGTTTATTTATAATTAGAGATTTTTCAAATGTTCTTTGGCACCAGTTTTTTCCAAAAAATTTCTAGTTCCATCAGGTACAAAATCATCCCATTTCTGATCGTGAATTATTAGATCGCGAATATTAGTTCCAGATAATGATTCTCTGTTGAGAAATGGAATAGAGAGAACTTGAATATTTCTTTTTGAATACAGGTGTTTTGTCAAGTCATCATTTGAAAAAATTAT
The DNA here is from genome assembly GCA_937875805.1 of uncultured Nitrosopumilaceae archaeon. Classification (GTDB taxonomy): domain Archaea; phylum Thermoproteota; class Nitrososphaeria; order Nitrososphaerales; family Nitrosopumilaceae; genus Nitrosopumilus. The sequence continues at coordinate 4,044 of CALFHG010000057.1, read as the reverse complement.
ATCAAATTTAGGAACAATAGTATCTATTTTTTCTACCCATTTCATATGATTATCTAAATCCGGAATAAAATAAATTGAAATTTTTTCTTTCATTGAATCATCAATAGATGAAAGTATCATTTCTTTTCGTTGTTCTACAGTAAATGGATTATTTTTTTCTACAGGCTTGTTAGAGCTGCCTAAACCTACCCACAATTTATCAACTTTTGATAATGCAAATTGTAATGCTTCTAGATGACCTAAATGAAAAGGTTGGAATCGACCTATCAACAAACCATTCATACAAACTATAGAAAATTTCTTTTTAAAAAACTATCATAAAGAGTAGTTATTAGAAAAAATTATGGATTTTCTAAAAATTAATGGAGGTCATGGTGAAGGTGGAGGACAAATTATTCGTTCAGCAATTGCATTATCATGTATTACAAAACAACCAATTCATTTGGAAAACATAAGAAAAAATAGAAAAATTTCTGGATTAAGACCACAGCATCTAACAGCGATTAATATTCTTCAAAAAATTGCAAACGCTAAAGTTATTGGAGCAGAAGTTGGGTCTACGGAAATTAAATTCATACCAGGTGACGCTAAAAATTTAGATTTAGTTGAAGATGTAGGTACTGCTGGAAGTATTCCATTAATTTTACAAGTCTTAATTCCAGTTGTTGCAATGTCTAAAAAACAATTTAATTTAAGAATTAAAGGTGGAACAGATGTTCTTTGGAGTCCTACTATTGATTATACTCAACATGTATTACAAGAAGCATATTCAAGAATGGGAATAAATTTTTCACTTGAATTAATTAAACGAGGTTATTATCCCAAAGGTGGTGGAGAAATAAAATTACAAGTTAATCCATCTAATGTAAAATCAATATTATTTTCAAAACGAAAAACAAATGAAGTTAGATTGATTTGTTCATTTTCAAAATTTACAAACAATGAAATTGAAAATAAAGTGTATGAAATTGTCAAACAATTAACTGATGCAAATTTTATTGTTGATGTAGAAATTAAATCAGAAGAGGCATTAGATTCAGGTGCATCCTTGTTAATTTACAGTATTGATGATGATTCCATTATAGGAATTGATGCATTGTATAATAAAAAAACGGGTAAATTTGATTTAGACATGGATAATTTTATTAAAAATTATGCAATTGATGATAATTTAGCAGATATGCTAATAGTTCCTGCAAGTTTAGCTAGTGGAAAAACAATTTTGCCAATTAAAGAAATTACAAAACATTTAGAGACAAATTTGTTTGTGACATCCAAAATTACAGGTTGTAAATATGGTATCGGAAAAACGAGTAATGGTTTTGAAGTAATAATTGAAGGAATCTCAAACCCCAGCATCAAGTAATGAAGCAAAAAATAGAATTGCTACAGATAAAACTACTGTAATCTCTCCAAGGATGATAATTTTTTTTCTTAATTTTTGAATTTCAGGCTCTGACATTTTATTTGACATGATTTTTTCTTCAACATCTTTACGAATTACTCTAACATGGACAGCATATGTAATAATTAATGCAATTACAAGAATTATTTTAATAATTAAAAATTTTCCATAACTCGTTGAAACAAGGAGATCAGGATTTCCAATTAATGCATTTGAAGTATACAAACCAGTTAACATCAAAATAATCAACGAAGGAACAGCAATTTTGTTAAATCGTTTACCAACACGAATCATAATTTGCATTCGTTCTTCAACAGAACTTGTCATTGTTTTTAAAAGTGGAGAAAACACGATTCCAATAAATAAAGAACCACCAACCCAAATTGCAGCAGCTATAAGATGAATCCAAGTGATAATTGCCTGCTCTATTGCGGTCATAGTTTATGATATTTTAAATCAAATATTATGTATTTGGATCTTGACAACCTTTTTTAGTTGTACAAATCTGAAATCAATGAAATGGCACTTCAAAGCAAGGTAACAGTGTATCTAGCTATTGTTGGGGTTTTTGCATTAATGGGAGGAATTATTTTCTATGCCAGTCTAGATAATGTTGAACTTGATCAAGTTGAAATTAAATTAACAAACGTAAAATTATTAGATGTAAACACAGTTGATAATCAAGCAAAGTTTCAAGTTACATTTTTAATAAAAAATCCCAGTAACAAAACATTAACCGTTTCAGTTATAGATTACAAATTATATGGTGATGGTAAATTATTAGGATCTGGGTTGTATTCTACTGCAGATATTGCATTACCTGGAAGAGCCTTGTTTTATCCAGATGCAGAAATTCCTTTAAAAAATATATTTGTTCTAAACAAGTCTGAAGTCAATTCAGAAATTTATGAAGATGTCATTAATGAAAGAATCACTAGTTTTTCTGCTGAAGGAAAAATTACTAGTCAAACTACATGGAGTGAAGTTAACAAAGAGTTCAAAACGAGTTATAATTGAAAAGTGGGCCTAATGAGATTCGAACTCATGATCACTGCCATGTCGAGGCAGTATCCTAACCAGCTAGACTACAGGCCCATTGAAAAATAAATCAAACAATTGACATTATTAACGTTTAACAAAAGAAAGAAAGAAGGTACAAAAAAGATGACAGAAAATTTTACTGATGAAGAAAAAAGAGGCTTCTACAAGGCAATTTATTCAAGAAGGGATGTAAGATCTCACTTTATCTCAAAGCCAATAGAGGATGAGGTTTTATCAAAAATTCTTAACGCAGCACATCATGCGCCTTCAGTAGGATTTTCTCAACCATGGAATTTTATTTTAATTAAAGATATTGATACAAAAAAGAAAATAAAAAAATCTTTTGAAGAAGAAAAAAATCGCTCATCACAATTAGTCGAAGAACCAAAAAGATCAAAATATCTTTCATTCAAGTTAGAAGGTATTTTAGAATCTCCCGTTAATCTTTGTGTAACGTATGATCCTACAAAATTTGGTCCATTTGTAATTGGTAGATCAAGTATTCCTGAAGCAGGACTCTATAGTGTATGTTGTGCAATTCAGAATTTGTGGTTATCAGCTAGAACAGAAGGAGTAGGTTTAGGCTGGGTAAGCATTCTATCAAATGATACATTAAAAGAAACTTTAGATTTACCTGAACATGTAATTCCTATTGCATACTTGTGTTTAGGATATGTTGATGAATTTGCAGAGAAACCAGATCTTGAAACTAAAGGTTGGTTACCAAGACTAGAATTGAAAGATGTTGTATTTTTTGAAAAATGGAATGACAAGGAAAATAAAGATTGGAAAAAAATTCAAACCATGATCAAAGATAACTTAGATTACGCTTAAATAATTAAGAATGTTTTTTTTGCTGGGCTTGTAGCGCAGCATGGATAGCGCAGTAGCTTCCTAAGTTATAGGTCGAGGGATCGAAGCCCTTCAAGCCCGCTTAATTTCTACACCTCATAGAAATTTAAATACAAAGACAAATGGCTGAATATATGAAAATTGTTGTAATTTCTGGTAGCCCAAGAAAAAACGCAAATACACAAATCATAATGAAATATGTTTTTGAATATGCCAAATCAAAAAATCAAGAAACAAAATTAATCAATCTATCTGATAATCAAATTGAATACTATAGAGGACCAGACATAGAATACAACAGTACAACAAAAGATGCTGCTAATGATATTATGGATGCAGATGTATGGTTAATTGGCTCACCAATCTATAATTCATTTTTTAGTTCAGCATTGAAAAATCTATTTGAATATGTAAATTATAAAAAAACTCCAGGAAAAGTTGCTGGGATTACGATTCTAGCTGCAGGAAATATTGGTTTTATTAATGTCCAGACATTAATCACACAATTGATGTCATATTTCAGAGTAATAACAAATCCAAAGGCAGTATTTCTGACCACAGAATCTATAAAAGAAAATTCAGTAACTGATGAAGATGCTAAAAGTAAACTAAGAGAAATGGTAGATGAAACTTTAGAGATGGCCTCTAAATTACATCAAAATTAGCCTAAATTGAATATTAATCAGAATTTGATATTCTAAATTCATACATAAAAAATACAATAATTCATTAAAGAAAATTTTTGT
>CALFHG010000056.1 GCA_937875805.1 uncultured Nitrosopumilaceae archaeon | reverse complement strand
TGATTATTGACATTAACTAAATCCTTTTATGCTATCTGATAAAACCCATATCATATTGAGTACAAAAATAGCGTTGATAGTAGGCTTCGTTGCAGGGCTAGTAGTAATGCACCTAATGCACAGCGAAAAACTACTTGGAATGTATTAGACATGAACAAATTAATGGTATGTGCAATACCACTAATGTTAATTCTTCTTGTTCCTAGTGCTTCTGCACACAAACTAATTGATTCAGGAGATAATCACACTTACGATACTGCAACCATAATTCCTGACGTAGAACTGTCTAGGGCTATCTATGCGGAACTGGAACCAAACAAACAAAACTATTACACCTTTGAAGGCAAACAAGGCGACACTTTCTTTGGAGAAATAGTAGTTGCGACAATGAACAATGAAGCTTCGGAACTGGAACCAAAGTTTGCCATCATTGCAGATAGTTCCTCAATATCTAAAATCAAATCTCAAGTCAATGGCCAAAATCCACCATGCGACCTCTCTCACACAATGGGATCAGGTTGTTTCTATGATACAGATACTAATTTCCCTTATTCAGTTCCGTCAGGGTATGGTGCATTGGTATTTTCAAATGTTTTGGAACTGCCATCTGAAGAATTCTATGAACCGTTTAGCATGACGGAATATTCTCAAAGACAAACTATCTCCTTTGATATTCCTAGTGATTCAACGTACTACATTGTAGCATATAGTGACGAGCTGTTTGATAATAATCGTTACACTTTGGCAACTGGATTCATTGAGGATTGGTCAGCATTGGACTTTGTAACATTACTGCCATACTATATCATTCAATCTAACGTTGCATTGGGAGATTATTCCCTAGTCTATATGATGTTGTTTGTTGTTGCTATTGTTGCAGTAGCTATCTTGAAAAAGAAAAAATTCTTTTAATTCTAATAAAATCCTTGTTTGTTTAATTTTCTCTTATTCAAAACATATTGATGAAATTCTCTATCTTCAGGTTTAATCGTTTCTAAATACTTAGGATCATTTGCCAGTAATGACATACCTTGATTATATCCCTTAGCAAACTCCCTGCCCTTAGTTGTCGGAACTAAACGCAAGTCTAAATTATTTTCATAAGCTCCTTTGTGATCATGTTTTGCAAGACCCATATTTATCATTTTTTGATATGGTGCAACGTTTGATTCTTTATCTCCCCCTTTCATATTGATACTTGC
>CALFHG010000055.1 GCA_937875805.1 uncultured Nitrosopumilaceae archaeon | reverse complement strand
GATATGTTAACTCCTGAAATTATTTCAAAATTAGATTATGCTGATAAACAAAAATGGTCTCGAATACAGAATTCTATTTTAGACATGTCTAGAATTATTGAAGATGTTTTAGATTTTGCAAGAACAACTGAAATTAAAAAGACAAAATCCAAATTTTCAACAATTTTGAGTTTAGCGATGAATCGTGTTAAATCTTCTTATGGAATTCAAATTAATTTACCTGAAAATGATGTCTCTATAAAATGCGATGCGCGAAAAATAGAGGGAGTATTATCTAACTTGATCAATAATTCAGTTCAAGCATTGGATGGCAATGGTGAAATCGATGTAATGGTTAATTCTGATTCTAACTTTGTAACTATTGTGGTTAAGGATTCAGGCCCTGGTATACTTGATAAAAATTTAAAGAAAATCTTTGAGCCCATGTTTACAACCAAAACTACTGGAACAGGATTGGGGTTGGTAATTTGCAAAAGTATTGTAGAACAACATGGTGGTACAATTTCAGTACGTAACAAGCCTACCACCTTTACTATCACACTTCCTCTTTAGATACTTACTTTTCTAATTCAATATCTTTTTGAAATTCTTTTGGCAAGCCGACCCACCATTTGTTTTGGTTTTCAGACATTGATCGAAAAGATCTAAAGTTGCTAATAGATCTGTTGGTTAATTCTTCAAAGTAATTATTCAAGAAAACCTGACAAAATTCAGTCTTTCAAATATTTTGTGCCTAAATCATCCTCTGATTCTTTAATTTTGATAATTATGGTGTCTCCAATTTTATTGAAAATCCTTTGTCGTTTTTCATTACTCAAAATTAATCCCAAAATTATATCAAATGGCAACAGAAATGATTTTCCAAAACAACTTAACAAAACTCCACTCAATTTTGGTTTTCCACCTCTAATGTCTATGACTTTTAAATCTAGGATTTTTTTTCCAATAGTTTGACCTGTCTTGTATTCTAAAACTACCCAATAAACAAAAAATAAGATGCTTGCTGGAATGTATTGTGTATTTTCAGCCCATAATCCCCCCTCATCAAATTCATAATACATTGATCCAAATGATAAAAAAATAATCATTGTAGATACACTTGAAATTATGATAAAGTCAATTAACCATGCAAAAAATCGATCAGTCCATTTGGCAAGAATGATTTTTGAATCTGATTCGTTTTTTCCATCACTCATAATATAATTGGATATTTTAAATTAATAAAATGTGTTACTCATTGGTTAACACTGATTACAACATAGTTGATTTATCTCACCTTGATGAATATTACACATGAAAGCAAAATTTGCAACATCATGCACCTCTTGTGGTGATAAAATACAGCCTGGAAAAGAGATTGCAAAAAATAAAGATGAAGATTGGGTTCACAAACACTGTGTTGAGGATTCAGAAGGATTACCTTAGAAATTAATAGTCATATCTTTAAAATAATTTAGAATTATTTTTGATATCGATAAATCCTCTTGAATTATTTTTGTGGACTTTTAGAAGAAATGAAAAAGATGTAGTTAATCTTTACACTTCTCTATCCCCTGTAATGCAATTGGCTACTGGTGGTTCAATGCTAAATTTTGGATTTTGGTCACAAAATCACTCTGATCCAATTTCTGCACAAAAAAATCTGTGTAATGTTTTTGCAAATATGGCAGAATTGAATTCTACGCTGAAAGTTGTTGATGTGGGTAGCGGTTTGTCTGCTCCATCCAAACTTTGGAGAGATACATATCCTGATATCAACTTGTATGATGTCAATATTAATTTCAAGCAATTAATTGATTCAGGTTTTGAAAAAAATATAGAATTTTTAAATTCCACATCTACAAAATTGCCATTTGCAGATGATTCCATTGATCGTGTTTTAGCATTAGAATCTGCACAGCATTTCAAACCTTTGATTAGTTTTATTTCTGAATCTAAAAGAATATTAAAAAAATCTGGATTGCTCGTTATTGCAATTCCTATATCTCTTGAAAATTTATCTTTTAGGAAGTTAGGTCTCTTAAAATTCACTTGGTCTTCTGAACACTATTCACTGGACACTGTCAGAGAACTTGTTAAATCTCAGGGGTTTGTTATTTCTGAAGAAAAATTAATTGGCGAATTTGTTTATCGTCCTTTGGCAGACTATTACATTGAAAACAGAATAACTTTAAAAAAATCTATTTTGGAAAAATATCCTAACTATGTTGAAAAGATTCTTTACAAATCTCTTCTATCCATGAAAAAAGCATCAGAAAAAAAATATATTGATTATGTTCTTTTGAAGTGCACTTTAAAGTCTTAAACAATAATTATTTTTTCACCGATAAGATATTCCATTGTTTGAATATATTCCGATTCCAAAATCAGTCCATCTAGAAACCACATTGTATTTGTTTTAAACCATTTTGGAATATTCATATCGTGTAATTGAATTCCTACGGAATCTTGAAACACATTAGTTTTAATTAATAATGATTTTTCCCACACTGTGACAGGTTTTGTAATTTCAAATTTTTCTGAAAGTAAAATTCCTGTTTCTTTATCAATAATCAGTAATTTATCTTGATTATTATTTTGGGCAAGTAATCCTACTCTTGTTGTGGATCCTATGTCATAATTTGTTGTTCCAATTACCCTGTAATCTCCTTCTATTATTTGCCCTATGTTTATTGGAATTTTATATACAAACTTGGTAGTTGT
>CALFHG010000054.1 GCA_937875805.1 uncultured Nitrosopumilaceae archaeon | reverse complement strand
CCCAAACATTACAGTAGCATCAATATTTTTAAAAACACTGATAACGCCTTTACGAGTACCTTCTGTTTCTCCTGCCTCAGTAAATTTGAAAACAAGATCATTTCGAATTCCAACTACAGGAGGTTCAATCCCCCATCCTGCTTCAATTTCATATGGTTCGACATGAACAGTGGTATGTGCATATGATGGAGCAATCATACCAATTGAAAACAATAATGCTACAAATCCAAAAAATGCTATCTTCATTGCTATCATTTCATTATAACACATTATTATCTTTACGTGGATTGGTACAAAGACCGAATTCATGAAAACTGTTTAAATTGTCAATAGTGACCTGAAGATTAAATGCAAAAATTTCTGATTGTTTTATTGGCTTTATCATTTATTTCAATTCCATTTGCAGCAGCCCATCCATTTACAGAAGAAACCATCCCAAGCTTATCATCTAATGCACCAACTGGGATTACAGAAGTAATTGTATTTTTTTCAGAACCAGTTGACATTAACTTTAGTGAACTTAAAGTGCTTGACAATAATGGAAATCAAATAGATAACAAAGATACCAATTACTATGAAGGGGAATTATCTCTAATTGTTACAACTCCACCATTAGAAGATGGGGTTTACACTGTGACAACCAAAGTCCTCTCTAAAGTTGATGGACATTTAGTTCCAAGTGCATTCTTGTTTGCAGTAGGAAATGTTGTAGTTAATTCTGAATTACTAGGACATGAAGTACCATCAGAATTAATATTTTTACCTGAAGCAGGTGCTAGATTTCCTGGATTAGTAGGTCAAACAATTGTTTTAGGAGTTGTGATTGCATCCCTATTCATTTGGGGAACACAAAGCAAACAGCTAATTAGAGAAGAATTAGATAAAATAGAAAAATTCCATCATGGAAAGTTCATGTCAATCACTGGAATTGGATTAATGTTAATTTTTGTCTCAAATATTTTGATGATTGCAGTACAAACTATCAGATTAGAAACATCACCTATAGAAGCAATTCAAAATGAAGTCTCTAGAATACCCCTACCAAGTAATC
>CALFHG010000053.1 GCA_937875805.1 uncultured Nitrosopumilaceae archaeon | reverse complement strand
AAAAATGATTCAAAATATGTCTACATTGTATCACAAAATACACTAACAATTATTGATGCATACCCTGCAGAGAATGCCAAAGTGATTCTCAAAATTGCACTAGACATTGAATCCCAATATATCCAAAATATGTTCCTAAATGATGACAGACTGGTAATATTTTACAATGGACAAAGCGAGGATGAAATAATACCACAATTTGACTTTATTCCAAGACGCTCTTACAGTTCTGTTACCCATGCACTAATTGTAGATGTATCAGATAAAGAAAAACCAACCATTCTCAAAGACTATTCCATTGATGGTCATTTTAGAGATGCCAGAATGATTGGAGACTATGCATACTTTGTTACCAATAGTAACATTGATCATCAATATCCAAGACTCCCAGTAATTTTAGAGGATTCAGTTAGAATTATGACTCCTGATGCATTCTATTTTGATAATGTAGAAGAGTTTTCAAACTTTAGCACATTAACTGCAATTGACATATTTAGTGATACAATAAATTCTGAAACATTTCTTATGGGGCATACCGGGGCATTCTATGTATCTGAAGATAATTTCTATTTGACTTATCAGCAAAATACACCATTTGGATTTTATGAAAATTCATCACAAGATAGATTCTTTGATGTAGTAGTTCCATTATTGCCAAATGATATTCAATCTCAAATCAAATCAATTCAAAATGATTCATCACTAAGTTCATCGGTACAGTGGATAAAAATCTCAGAGTTAATGCAAAATTCATACAACAAAATGGATAAAAACGAAAAAGAAGAATTATTTGAAAAAATCAAGAAAGCACTAAATGAATATGATGTAAAAATTCAAGAAGACACCAGAAAAACAATTATTCATAAAATATCAATTGATGAGGAGAAAATAGAATATGTTGCAAAGGGAACAGTCCCAGGTAGATTGCTAAATCAGTTTTCCATGGATCAAAGTGGAGATAGATTCAGAGTTGCCACCACAACTGAAATTTACACTCAATATGAGGGAACAATTCGCTCAAATGCAGTATATGTCTTAGATGAGCAACTAAAGATAGTTGGAGAACTAGAAGAGATTGCACCAGAGGAGAGTATCTTTTCAGCACGATTCATGGGGGACAGACTATACTTGGTAACATTCCAACAAATTGATCCATTTTTTGTGATTGATTTGTCTTCAGATACACCTAAAATTTTAGGAGAATTGAAGATTCCAGGATTTTCAAACTATTTGCATCCATACGATGAAGAGCATGTTATTGGTGTAGGCAGAGATACAAAAGAAATTGAAAATAACAGAGTCAAACAATTAGGAATTAAAATTGCATTATTCAATGTGTCAGATGTTAACAATCCCAAAGTTGTAGATGATTACATAATTGGGGATGGATCTACACAATCTGAGGCACTATACAATCACATGGCATTTTTCTTTGATAAAACAAGAAATGTGTTATCAATTCCAATAAGTGCAGATGTTAAGAGTTTAGACATCACTACAAACTCCAAGATGTTTGCACCAGAGTATAACAGATGGAGTGGATTTTACATATTTGATGTTGATGCATATGATGGAATTATCTCAAAGGGAACAATTACTCACTCTGATAGCGATACACTCTACTATGGAATGAATAATGCAAGAACGTTTTACATTGATGATGTATTATACACTGCATCACAAGGATATCTAAAGATAAATTCTTTTGATGAACTAGATGAAATTAATTCAATCAAACTTGAAAACACTGGAAAATTTATCGAATACATGGAAGAACCATCAATGGAATTAGAAGTAGTTCCTGAACCAGTTTCAAGCCCTTAGGGAGCTACACCAAATGAACTATTGTAGTAAGACCACGTCTATCAAATTCAACATCATTTTGAATTTCACTTAGAGTTACAGTAAATGAAATAACATCACGAGGTTTTGCATTTTCTGCATAAAGTTTAAGATGGATATCTAAATTTTCAAATTCTTGAGTAGGTAAATTTTCCTCTGCAAAATAAGCATTACATGTTGATTCAATTCTAAATCTATCATCTTTAAAATGAAATCCAAGTTTTATTTTTCTTCCTTCTCTTGCAGTACCCTTTACAGTAACATCAATTATTCCAGGACTTGTTTCGGTGTAACCGGATTTGTGGTTTACAAAAACACCTATTTGAAGAGGCTTTCCTGCAGTGGCCTCAGCCATTTTTTGTATTCCATCATTCATAACAACATCAATTGCCTTGATTGATTGTGCAACTTTTGCTATCCATTCATTGGTTCGTGTAATGGTAGCACAAATTCCTGCACGTCTTCTTTTGTCTTCATCTTCAGGCAATTTGTAATAATCAACCCATGCCTCATAATCATGTGAGATATCCTCAATAAAATCAATACATGTTCTTCTGTAATCATCCACATTATCTGTCCTTAGCGAAGCATCATCTGTCCTCATCCCATCATAATCCATAGGCATTGCCATATTCTGAACTAATTGAAGTTCTAAAAAAACCAATCTTGGTAGAAATTAATGATTATAATAGGAATTTTTTAGAAGAAAGTAATGATATTTTCAGAACTAGTCAGTGACTTGCAAACTGAATTGAAAAAAGACCTAGCACAAATTAGATTTCTATTAAATAAAAATCCAGCAATGGCATATACCAGAATTGTTGAAATAGGTAAAGATGTTGGAAAAAAATACAACATTAAATTAATTGTAAATTTTCCAAAACAAGGGAGAATTGAAGAGTTTGAAAATTATGGCAAAAGGGATTTGAGTTTAATCATAGATTATGATAAGAAAAGATTTCCAATAGACAGAGAAATAATCAAACAAAAAGCAATTGAAATT
>CALFHG010000052.1 GCA_937875805.1 uncultured Nitrosopumilaceae archaeon | reverse complement strand
GATTTTACATCGCCAACAAGAAAACCAATAGTGATTCCATTTTCAATAGAACTACCAATGTGTTGTGCAGTTAACGATGCCGGATGTAAACTCAGTAATGCACCAGAAGTACCCAAATCAACCCAAGATCTTCTCTGACTTTTGATTGGAAGTCCTATGATTTCATGGTAAAATTCTAGTGATTTATCAATGTCAGTTACGGCTAAAATTACATTGCCTACTTTTTTGATGTTCACATAGATGATACGATAAAGTTCTTTAAATCAATTGCGTCATTGCACTTCAACCATGGTTTCAGTTCTATCCACACCACTAATTTTCTGAATTTGGTTTGTAACCTCTTTTATCTGAACTAATTCTTTTACGTCAATTATGGCAACAGCATCAAATTGACCGCTAGTTGGAAATGAATCCACAACTGAAGAAATAGTCTTTAATCTGGCAGCAATTAGTTTTTTAGGCGATTTAACCAAAATTATAGCCCTTACCATCCCATGTTGACCTCCACTTCAATCAAGGTTTCAGTTGTCACGATATCTTTGATCTTTTTAAAATCAATTACCATATGATTAATTTCATCAATATTACCTTGCAATAGAGTACTGATATCTGCCCTTCCAGCTACAACCATGATCTGTTTTACAACTTTACGCTTTTTCTTTAAAATTTCGACAACAAAATCAACCTTACCTGGTTTAACAGTAATCAAACATAATGCACGCATATACACCATATGCCACCGGATCGGATAAAGATTCCCCTAGTCCGATGCTTCTTGTGAACGAGATTCTTCAAGATAGGCTCGACGTTCTTCATTGACTTTTTCTTGATCAATCACAATATCATCATCAACTATAACAAGACCACTATCACTTGATGGTATATCATCGTACTTTTTGATCTTTGTTTTAGTTGTTTTATCTTTAGTAGATTTTGCTTTAGATGAGGTTTTCTTTACAGGTGTTTTCTTTACAGGTGTTTTTTTCACAGTTCCCTTTGCAGCTTTTTTTTCAGCCATGAATATCGAAAATCATGAGTTGGGGTGGCTTTTAAAGATTATGCAGAATTGATTTTGAATAAGTTGATCAGATTATGTCGATCAAATAGGCCATCTGAGTCAATAATTAACGCATGATTTACTTTATCATTAATTAATCTAGATAATTTCCATTGGGAGGTGAAGAAGAATAGCAACATTAGCAGATTACCAAATAATAGGAAACAGTGCATCGTTAGCAAAAATTGGAGAACAATCATTTACGATTACATTTGTAGAAGATTCCAATTATACGCAGGGAGAAGAAATCACACAAGGCGTAAAGATCACAACCAAAGAGATGTTTGATGTAGATGGAAATCAAATTAATAAATTCCACACTACTCGTGTAGCGGTAGTTAATAGATTCAAAAATCAAAAACTTCGAGAAGATGTTAACAAAAATCAAATTCCGTTAGGCCCAGTCAAATGTGTCTCTGAAAAATCTGCATCTGGAAAAAGTTTCTACAATTTAGTAGATGCATAAACTGAATACATCATGAAAAGGTGTTCCACATTTTATTTATTTTTAAATTAATTATTTTTACAACATCTGCATATAGATCCAAAAAATCGAATTTGACCCATTACAAGATAAAAGAGTGCCGAGGGCATGATTTGAACAAGCGACAGCCCGGTCTTCAGCCGAGTGCTCTTCCAGGCTGAGCTACCTCGGCACTTAGAAAAAATTGATTATGTTGAGGAATTAAAGTTTGTCTTTTCAGATCTTCCAAGGAATATCATCGATGTTTTTTCGTTTATTTAATAAACGACCCATTACAAAAAATAAATCAGATAATCGATTAAGGTATTTTATACAATTAGAGTTAATTTCATCTTTTTCACTTAACAAAACAGTTTGAGATTCTGCTCTCCTCACAACAGTTCGCACATAATGTAATTGTGCAGCAGAAGGATCGCCCCCAGGCAGTATGAAATTTGTCAATTGAGGTAATTCTAATTCAAATTTATCGATAGTATGTTCTAATTTTTCAATCATTTCTAATGAAACTCTATTTTTAATATCGTTGAGATTTGGATTTGAAAGATCAGCCCCAACTAAAAATAAATCATTTTGAATTTCAGTCAAAATCATCCTTACATCTTCATCTAACGTATTTGCCAAAACTATACCTAGAGCGGCATTTGCCTCATCAACTGTTCCATATGAAATAATTCTTGGATGAGATTTTCCAATCCTATAATTCCCTTGTAAACCTGTATTTCCACCATCACCTGTTTTGGTGTAAATTTTCATAGTTTTCTATTTTAGATATTGCTATTATGTTATTCGAAATCAAATGATATGAAAATTCATTAGGAGATAATTCAAGATATAGTATACATAATGATATTAGATTTTTTTAAAACTGCAGTTAATCTTAAAAAAATTCAAAGAAAAGGATGGAAGGATAAATTGTCCATCAGCAATCCCGAGTCTGTTGCAGATCATTCATACTCTATGGCAATTATGGGTATGATAATATCTGATTTAGAAAATTATGACACTGAAAAAATAATTAAAATGATATTACTACATGATTTAGCAGAATCAGAAATAGGAGATTACACAACTGGACAAATACCATTGGAGAAAAAGAATGATTTGGAAAATAAAGCATTTTTAAAAATTTTAGAAAATTTACCCGATTTAATAAAATCTAAATATTTGGGAATTTGGAATGAATACCAAGAAAACAATTCTCAAGAATCCAAAATAGTTCATCAACTGGATAGGTTAGAGATGGCTCTACAAGCAAAAACATATGAAAATGAAGGACATTCTAAAGAAAAATTAGAATCTTTTTTTGAATCTGCAAAAAATGAAATCAGCCATCCAAAATTAAAAGAATTATTTAGAAACATCATGGAGAATACATAAAGATGTTAGAAACTGAAAAAGATAAACTAATTGAGGCACAAAAACAAGTGATAGGAATATTGTTTGAAGTAATAAAAAGATTGCAAGCAAACAAGGATCTAGATGATGAATATTTTCAGATGCTATCTAATGATAGTAAAAATGAAATTCGTATCAAAGAAATATCTAGTGAAAGAACTGAAAATGCCAAAATTGTTAGCAGATTATTAGAACAATTGGAAACTTAATTTCAACAACCACAATCATCATCAGATATTACTCTAAGATGAGCTGTTTGTTGATATTTGTCTTGAACATAATTTGCAAGATTTACTATTCTAATTCTAGATTCCCTAGTGGTCCAATTTCCTTCATTCTCAAACCAAAATTCAATTTCATTAAGATCATAACGCTCATTTTTTTTAACAAGTTCTTTAAAAATAAGTTTAATTTCATCGACATCTAATTCTGAAAGTTTAGATTTGTCCTCCACCATAGTGGTAATTTCATTTAATTTTATAATCACATTATTTGTCAGTGGCATATTTTGTATTTCTTTGGGATTCTATACAAATCTTTAGAGGAAAATTGTTATAGCAATTACAATAGTGGGAATCATGCAATATTTTCAGGCTTTAAAATTAGGTCAAAAAAGAGTAGCCTCTGCAAGAGAATACCTCAATACACTAACAAATGGTAAAGCCATGCCTGCATTGGCACTAACAGATACTAAATCTAATGTGTGGGAGCCAGTAGGGGAAGAAAATCTATATGCATTTGTAGATGAATCAGCAGGTTTTGTGTTAACTGACAATAGTGGCTACATTCTTGCTCTTGTGGATAAAACAGGGTCATCTAAAACAATAGTTCAAGGAGTAACTAAACAACAAAAGGAGATATTAGAAAAAGCATTTCAAAATGACAATATTCTAAAATTTGAAGGTAAAGTAATCTTACCCGTATAGTCTCAAGAAAAAAACATAAGCTTTAGTTATGATATAATTTACTAGTACATTATGAGTAAATTTTCTCAAGAAATTGAGGTGGGAGGTCACCTAATTGATTCCTCCATTTTGACCAAGATCTTTGATAAAATAATGGACTTGCAAGGAGAATTCCAAGTACAGGAAATAGAAATTGGTAAAAAGAAAAAAGATCAATCATTTGCCATATTACAAGTTACAGGAAAAAACCAAAAACATCTAGATGAAATTTTACAAACTGTTTATCGTTTAGGAGCAGTATCAAAAATTCAACAACAAATCACATTAAAAAAATCACCAAAAAATAATGTAATGCCAGATAATTTTTACAGTACAACAAATAATCATACCCATGTTTTTCATAAAGAAAAATGGATTTCAGTAGAAAATATGATGATGGACAAATGTATTGTTGTTAAAGGCAATAGAGCATTCTGTGTCCCAGTAAGAGATGTAAAAAAAGATGATCAGATAATAGTAGGAGAAAAAGGAATTAAAATTACACCACCAGAGCGTCCAAGAGAAGGTGTCAATGTTTTTGAATTTATGAACAGTTCAAGTTCTAGTGAAAGACCAACTCAACACATTGCAAAACAAGTTGCAGATGACATTTATCTTACAAAAAAGAAAGGAGGAAAAATCATTATTGTAGGCGGTCCTGCAATTGTACATACTGGTGCAGATGATTCAGTTTCTGAACTGATTAGAGCAGGATACATTGATGGAGTCTTGGCAGGAAATGCATTGGCAGTACACGATATAGAATATGCCACATTAGGCACTTCCTTAGGGATGAATGTACATGATGCAACATTAGCATATCATGGACATAGAAATCATATGGACACAATTAATGCCGTATTCAAGGCAGGTTCAATTGCAAATATGGTAAAATCTAAGAAATTGACTAAAGGTATAATGTATGAATGTGTAAAAAATAAAGTTCCATTTGTTTTGGCAGGCTCTATTAGAGATGATGGACCATTACCAGATGTAATCACAGATGTGACTCAAGCTCAAAGAGAATACAAAAAAATTCTAAAAGATGCAAGCATGGTCATTATGATTTCAACAATGCTACACTCGA
>CALFHG010000051.1 GCA_937875805.1 uncultured Nitrosopumilaceae archaeon | reverse complement strand
CACTATACAAAGGTCAAAAAGAATTTCAAGTAATTTTAGAAAATGCAGAATTGTATGTTAAAGATGCAGAAAAATTTCTTGAGGATGGTCAAGATGAAGTAGCAATATTGAGTATAGGTTATGCAGATGGTCTTGTTGATGCATTAAGATTAGCTAAAGGCCTTGATCCAAAAATGTAATTTTTAGCGATGAATTAAAGAGAGGGTCAAAAATAGAAAAAACATTGGAACAGATTGAAAAAAACATACTTTCAAACATGTATGTATGTCAAATTCAAGGAACAGACCCATTTGAAATTATCAAGAAAAAAAGTATGCTTTCAGAAGAAATTATTAATTCAAAAATTAATGATTTAATTAAAAATCAATTTGTTAATGAAGATAGAAAAACCCTTACTAAAATTGGAAGGAATTCATTATGTGTGGTATTAGCAGGAGGAGTTTTTGACATTATTCATCCTGGACACATTCACACATTAAATGCTGCAAAAAAATTAGGCGATGTTTTAGTTGTCGTGGTTGCAACGGACAATACAGCAGTAAAAATGAAGAAAAGAAGACCACTTCACGTACAAGAACAAAGACAAGAGTTGGTTAATTCATTATCAATGGTGGACCTTTCATTAATTGGACAAGAAAATGACATATTCAAAACTGTAAATCACATAAAACCGCAGATAATCGCATTAGGTTATGATCAAATTCATCAAGAAAAATTCATCACTGAAGGATGTAAAAAAATAGAACTGGATGCAAAGGTAGCAAGATTACAATCTCCAATTCCTGAAAGTTCTAGCTCTAAAATTCAAAAAGAGTATGGCGAATCCATTCATGGAATTTAGGAATTTATTGGAATATTAATTGAAACTTTAGAACCATCTTTTAATTTTGCATTTTTTCTCAAACAAGATTTTGAAATTAATTCTATTATAGAATCATCATGATGTGTACGCTCAAGGATGATTAACTCACAATTAATAGAATTGTTAAGTTTTGCAGTGAAGCATTTTACCCACCCATAAGTTCTCTTTCCATCTGAAAAACTTTTTATTTTTACACCATCGAGAGTTTCAAATTGTTTAATTGCTTCTTGATGAATTTTTTGATCCAATCTAACATTAAGAGTGCCAGGATATGGAACATATCCAATTTTAGATTGAAATTGTTTTGTGTACCCCTTTAATCCCATATAGTATGCACCTTCACCCATTCCAGAAACCAATGTACCTTTTAGTTCAACATGTGAAGGTGAAGAATCAAGGCTTTTTTGTAATATGGCTGAAAGTTTTACCATTTCAGAATATCCTTTTGAAGTAATTTTAACTGAAATATTTCGTCCACTCATTATTCTCTCAATGAATTGATTTTGTTCTAATTCAAGAAGATGTTTTGATGCTGCTTGTTGTGATTTTTTAATACTTTTTCCTAATGAAGAGGTTGTAATGGAAACATAGTTGTATTTTGCACCTTTTGAAAGTAAATATGAGAGGGTTAGGAGATGTTGAATTTTTAATTCAGCCATCTATTCTAAGATACACCCAAATCAGCGAATGTTTTCAGTGTCATTCCATCAGAGTCAGATAATTTTACAACTCTGTGTCCAATTACACATTCAACACCAGCATTTTTGGCACCTTCTAAAAGTCTCTTTGTGATAATTCCATCTAGTAGAAGATATTTGATTCCAGATTGTGAGGATAGTTTGCTTACAACTTCACTAATTGGAACTTTGAAAACTTCCTTTTGATCACCGTCTAATCCAACTGCTTCAAGGGTTTCATTTAGATTTGGAAATATTTTTGCTGCCATTTCTGAAACAGATTTGTCATCTTCACTTTTTAGTACAGGTGCAGGTTTTCCATTTTTAATCTCATCAGCAATAGGTCTTAGAATCTCATCAATTCTTTGTGGAGTTAATTCTTCAACTTCAACACCAGGGTCTGCTTGAAGTTCATAATCTAAAGTAACAACAGATTTGAGTTCTTTGAGAATAAATCCTCCTGCCCTATCACCATCAATGAATGCAACAACAGTGTCTTTTTTACCACACAATTCTTTAATTGATTCATCAATTTTTGCACCTTCAATTGCAAGTACATTATCATATCCCGCTCTTAGAAGATTGATTACATCAGCTCTTCCTTCAACTAGGATTAGCCAAGTAGAATCAAAAGCACCTGAACTGCATGTTAATTTTGATGGGCCATATGTAGATAGTTTGCCAGCATCACCTCGATGAACATCGTTTAACATAGTCTCACCTTCACTGACAGTTTTAGTTGCCCATTTTTGCTTGATTTCTTTTGCACGTCTTACAATGTCATCTTTCTTTGCAGCTCGTACATCATCAATAGTTTCTAATTTAAAACTACAATCAAATGGACCTACTTTATCAATACTTTCAATTCCAGCAGCAATTAATGCACAAGTATCAATATCTGTACTCATCGGGATTAATGCCTCACCGGCGGTAGTATTAGCAGTAGATTTTGAATTAACTTCAATACGACCAACTTTGGAAACTCGTTGCAGTTCATTCAGATTCATTTCCGGACCTAACAGTCCTTCTGTTTGGCCAAAAATGGCTCCGATTATATCTGCTCTTTCAACAAGTCCATCAACTTCATAAGAAAGCTTAACGTGATATTTGACAATTCCTTGCTGAACCATTAACTATTCATCTCATTTATTATCATAATTTGAATCTCTACCTACGATATATGAGGGTATCTGCAAAAATAGTCTAAAAAATATGAAGTTTTTCAAAAATTTATTCGTTACAGCAAACGCTATGGAAAAATCTAAAAATGAAAAATGTTGTTGTTTATTCTGTGCTAAATGAGGAACCACATGAACAGGATTTTGTAACATTTGGATTGTTAATTTTGAATCCAGAACCCATTAGGCTTTCAATATAGTCTACGTTTGCACCTTGTAGATGGTCAACACTGTAGCTGTCAACTAAAAGTTTGACTCCATTTTCTTCCAGGACAATGTCATCTTCTTCTGGTGCTTTTTCAAAGCCCATTCCATAAGATAGACCAGAGCAACCTCCACCTTGAACATATACTCTAAGATATTCAGGAGATTCTGCTTCCTCTTTCATGAATTCATGGATTTTTTCAGCTGCTTTTGCAGTAACGGTAACCATCTTTTGTGTTTGTTCAGTTGCCATAATGAAAAAAAATGCTGTTTCAAATTATAAGAAGCTTTTCCCACGCAGCACACTAGTAATTCAAGAAATAGTAGGCCGTTTTACTGTAATTTTCAGTTATCTGCAAAATGTTTAGCCAGATCGCTTAAGGTTAGAATTCCAACAATTTTGTCATCATCAATAACAGGTAATTTTCTAACATTTCGAGTAGACATTAGATCTGAGGCTATCGATAAATCAGAATTTGAATCAATTGAGATTAGTGGGGAGGACATTATTTTTCTAACAGGGGTATTAATTGGGTAAGAGTGTGCAGTGATTTTTATTGCAAAATCCCTACTAGTTACAATTCCAACAGGTAAATTATTTTCTAAAACTATTACAGCCCCAGCCCCAATATCTTCCATCATTTTTACGGCATTAGTTGCAGTTACTGATGAATCAACAGATACAATAGAATTACTCATAATGTCTTTTACCCAAGTGTTTTGTTGAATAGGATCAGATGAATTCATGTATAGAGGTTACACAAATGTGTATTTCAAAGGATTAATTGAATTTCAATTATGATAATCATGTTCATTAAAATCAGAACCTAGAGAGACTGATAAAATTACGGTAGTATCAGTGGTTTGGAATTGTAGTTCTGTATCAGGTAAGAAACTACGAAATACTTGTGTTAGTAATTGTTCAGTAAATACAGACCATTTCAATCCCAACTCATGTTGAATTAAAAATGTGTGCATATCCCCTTCTACACGATGATCAGAATTCATCCCTGATGCTCGCATATAATCTTCTAATGTTTCAACGCATCGTTTCAAATCATATCCTCCTTTGATAAACAACACAGTATCCTTAATCATAGGAAACATCAATGTAATAATTTCACCAATGTCTTGTTCATCCAATTCCCCACCTAATGCTTCAAGAATTCCCTTAGGTACTGGAATCATTCCAATTTTAGTAGAGAATCTATCCCATTGAACATATTTTTCTAGTATTTGTCGGACTAGAACATTTTGTGAAATACCTTTTTGTATAGATTCAGATTCTAATTCAGTAACAATTTTTTCTGGAAGTCTATACGTAATACTTCGAGTAGATTCCTTTTTTGAGGAATGAATTTGTCGTTTTGTAGAATCTGGATTTTTTTCCATCATTTTTAGATTAAACAAAAACCCTCAATAGTTAATTTGTGCGTGTGTTTGGCACAAGTTCTACAGATGTTACTTCTAGATCACATTTTAGAGAAATGGATTTTACTCTACTTTTGTATAAAAAGTACTTTTTTCCATCTTGATTAATTGAGCCAGAAATAGCAAGTAATTTTGCATCATACAGCGTCTGTAATCTTCTATAGACAGTGCTGATAGGAATTTTTGTTTCACCAGATATCTCCATTGCAGCTTTTGGTTTTTCCAAAGTATTATGAAGGATGGATTTACAATATTTGTCAGCAAGTATTTCCAAAATAACTTGCTTTCTATCATCATCAACTATTTTTACAGATTGAATTAATTCTTGCATGAAAAAACAGGTTCAAAATTAGATATAATGGATTAGACTGCACTGCAAGACAATGCATACTCATTTAATAAATTCTCTAAAAGGTATTTTTGAATATGAAACACAGATCAATGAAAATATCTGTTCTAACAATAATGTTTTCAATCTTACTAGTTTCGTTTACAGCTAACGAAGCAATTGCAGAATCAGTTCCAGAATGGATAAAAAATAATGCATTATGGTACGGTCAAGGAGATATTTCAGAAACAGAATTTCTTAACGCAATTAAATTTTTGATCGATAATGGAATTATAGTAATAGGCAGTACAGAAGAGATAGTTTCAGAAATTATGGAAGCCACAATAATAATACCTAATGGGAATTTTGATGTTTCAAGTGTAGGATTTTACTCCCCATTGAATCTGGAAATTCCTACAGGTACAACAGTCATATGGGCAAATGAAGATTCTGTTCCACATACAATTCAAAGTCAAGATGAAGTGGGAAAAGTAATTGACATGTTTAACAGTGCACCGTTGAACACGGGGGATAGATTTGAATTTACATTTGAGGAATCTGGAATTTACAATTACTTTTGCTCATTTCATCCTTGGAGAGTAGGACTGGTAACCGTAAAATAGAGTTAGAAAACTAACCCTATTTTTTAATAAAATAAAGAAGAAATTAGAAATAGCTATTTCTTTGACTTGTTTACAAATGCTGTCATACGCTCTTCCCTATCAGGATGAGTGAAACAATTTCTCCAAGCTAAAAGTTCAATTGCAAGACCAGTGTCAAGATCTGCATTTCTTCCCTTGTTGATTGCTACTTTAGACATCTGAACACCCATTGTAGAGTTTCCAGCAATTTGTTGGGCCATTTTCAAAGATTCTTCTTGCAATGATGCAAGAGGAACTACTTGATTTACGAGACCAATTGCTTTTGCCTCTTCTGCTTTGACCATTTTACCTGTGTAAACAAGTTCTTTTGCCTTTGCTATTCCCACGATTCTCATCAATCTTTGAGTACCACCCCATCCTGGAGGGATACCAATTGTTACTTCTGGTTGACCTAGTCTAGCAGTATCTGCTGCTATTCTAATATCACATGACATTGCAAGTTCGCAACCTCCACCTAAAGCAAAACCATTAATTGCTGCAATAGTTGGTTGTCTAACTAATTCAACAGTTGCTGTAACAAGCTGACCTGTCTTTGCATATTCAACTGATTCATCTGCAGAGATTTTTGACATGTATTCAATATCTGCACCAGCAGAAAATGCCTTTTCTCCTTCACCAGTCAAAATAATAACTTTGACATCATCATTTTGGTTTAGTTCTTCAAAAGTTTTGATTAGTTCTTTTGCAACATCAGTATTCATAGCATTGAGTTTGTCAGGTCTGTTAATTTTGACAGTACAAATGCCATCAGAAGTAGATGTGGTAACTAGTGACATGTTGATTTGTGAAGTAATATAGGAATTAAATGTTATCTATTTTCCGAGTACTTTGCCCCATTGAGCTAATGCAGATGCTGCTGCAACCCAAGTACGGAGATCTTGATAAACTGGAACATTATGTTTCTCAATTAATTTTATCATTTTTTCAGTATATGGACCACCATTACCTCCAGCGATAATGGGTTTCTTCTTTTTCTTTGAGAGTTCATCTAGATAACCAACAATTGTTTCTTCAAGTGGATCATCTTGGAAGACAAACCATGGCATTGCAATATCAATATTATTTTCATCTAAAAATTGTTGAATAACAAATCTATAATCATCTGCAGTTGCACCACCACCCACATCTGCAGGATTACCGTTATGAATAGGGACAGTAGCTGGGAAATGATCCTTTATTTTTTTGGCAATTGGTGGAGTGAGTTTTCCTATTGTAAGACCTAATCTTTCTAATTGATCAATTCCGCCAATCATTGGACCAGCACCGTTACTAGTCATAGCAACACGGTTACCCTTTGCAGGAGGTTGCCATGCTAGTGCCTTTAAGACTCCAACTAGTTCTTGATAACTGTCAACTGAAATAATTCCTGCTTGCTTGAATGCGCCCATAATCATTGCATTTGAGCCTCCAAGTGAGCCTGTATGTGATGCAGCTTGTTTTGCACCTGCAGCAGTTCTACCACTCTTCCAAATAACGATAGGTTTCTTTGCCTCTTTCATCACACGTTTAGCAGTATTGATGAATTTTCTACCATCACCGAATCCTTCAACGTATAATCCAATTACTTTAGTTTGAGGATCATTTGCAGCATACCATATCATGTCTGCTTCATCAACATCAGAGCGATTTCCAAAACTAATCATTTTTGATAAACCAAACAAATCAGCACTTTCCAACATGCTAATTCCCATTGTTCCACTTTGTGAGAAAAATGCAACAGGGCCTAATTTTGAACGTACCATTCTGTCTTGTCCCTGAAATGCGCAATCAAGTCTATTTGCTGCATTAAACATTCCAATACAATTAGGACCAATTACACGAATTTTGTGTTTTATAGATAATTCTTTTACTTCAGCTTCCATTGCAGCCCTGTCACCACCAAGCTCTTTACCACCACCAGAAACGATTACAACATTATGAATTCCTTTCTTAGCACAAGTCTTCATAATTGGGCCACATGCTGAAAGATCAATACAGACAACGACCAGATCAATTTTATCTTCTATTGCATCCAATGACGGATAACATTTAATTCCAAGAATTGATGTTTGTTTAGGATTAATTGGATATACTTTACCTTTGTAATCTTGTTTTCCAAGTGCATCTAATACAGAATTACCAATTTTTCCAGGAGTTGCAGATGCTCCAACTAGTGCAACAGACTTTGGAGTAAAGAATGACTCCATTGAAGTGATGTTTGGTTTTTCTTTTGAAATTGAATTCTTTCTTAATTTATTATTTAGAATAATCTTTGCATCCACTACAAAGTAAGATTTAGGATATACAATTACAGGATTAAAGTCAATGCTGTTAACATAATCTGCATTATCTACGCCCATCTTTCCAATTTGAACAAGTGCCTTTGTAATCATGTTCATGTCAATTGGGGCACTGCCACGGAATCCTTTGAGGAGTTTTGAGCCTTTTAGTTCATTGAGCATTGATTTTGCATCAGATGTTGTAATTGGAAGCATTCTAAATGCAACATCTTTGAAGACTTCAGTCATTATACCACCTAATCCAACCATAATCATTGGACCGAATTGTGGATCATTTTGAATACCAACTATTAGTTCAACTCCTCCTTTTGGAACCATCTTCTCCAAAAGAATTCCTTTTACATCAACACCTTTTTTCTTAGATAAACGACCATACATGTCTGTGAATGTTTTTTTAACATCAGATACATTTTCTAATCCAACTTTAACTCCACCAACATCAGTCTTGTGTAAAATTTGTGGTGATACTACTTTCATTACAAGAGGAAATCCAATTTTCTTTGCTTGTTTTACTGCTTCTTCAGCAGATGTTGCTAACGTGTAAGGTGGAACTTTAATGCCATAAGTTTTGAGAATATTTTTTGATAATTCTTCAGTGATAACTTTGTGATTGGTTTGAATAGTGTCTTCAAAAATTTTCTTAACAGCAGTTACCATTCGATCGATAAAATTAGAATTAAGTATATTAAACTTTGGTCAAAGATCAAATGATAATTTAAAATTGTTGTAAAAATTCTTCATATTTGATTTTACAATTGAAATATTTTCATTGATTTCTGAACGGATTTTATGTGGATCGATATAGGGTATTTTTTGTAATTTTTCTTCAGTATTATCAAGCCACAAATTCACCATCTCCTCATTTACCTCTAAATGAAATTGTAAACCTATTGCACTTTTGTATTGAAATGCCTGATTTTCATAGTGCTCAGATGAGGCTAATCGGATTGAACCTTTAGGTAAATCAAAGGTATCACCATGCCAATGAAACACAGTAAATGGGTTTTTGAAACCAGAAAAAAATGAAGATTCGCTATTAATTTTCAAATCATGATAAAAACCAATTTCTTTTTTTGGTCCACTGTACACTTTGGCACCAAATGTTTTAGCAATTAATTGTGAACCTAAACAAATTCCAAGTACAGGAATATTTTTTTCCACAGAATTTTTGATCAATTGTTGTTCAGCCTTTAGATATTCTAAATCATCATTTGCACTTTCAGGTGCACCTAAAATTACAATTAGGGAAAAATCTCGGTCGGGAAGTTTTTCATGTTTTGCATTTACTGATGTGATTTCAAATCCATCATTTTGTAAAAGTTCACCCAAGTATCCAGAACCTTCTACTCGTGTATTTTGTACAAGAAGTACATTGGACATTTTTCTAAACGTCTAGTCCTGTAACTACCCACTCAAGACATCTAAGTACTCCTTGATAGTATTTCATGGCATCCATGGATTTAGTTTTTACTAATCTTTCTTCTATCACTTTTCTATATTCAGCAATTTCTAATTCTGTTTTCATCTTATTTGGTAAGATCTCTAGAAGTAAAAATATGCTCTGTTTTAATATGTCAAAATGAATCACATAGTGTGTTAGTATCTGAAGAAGAAATTCTAGAATTGAAAGATTTTATTTTTCAATTAAACACTTTAGAAAACAGTGTTGTGATAGTTGAAGGAAAGCGAGATTCTAATGCTTTAAGAAAACTTGGCTACAGTGGGAAAGTTTTAGAATTTCATAGATTTACAGGCATGGTTAATTTTGCAGATTCGGTTGCAAAGTATGAGAGATTAGTGATTCTTTTTGATAGAGACAAAAAAGGCAGAACATTAACTGGAAAAACAATTCAACTATTACAAAGAAGAACAAAAGTAGATCTTACTTTCAAAAGAAAATTACGGATCATAACAAAAGGAAAAATTATGTTTATTGAGCAATTAGTGAGTTACGAGTCTTACTTGATCTAAGATTAAGGCCAAATACCTTTTTGATTAAAGGCTTCTAGAACTCTTTCAACGGCTAGAACCATAGTTGCTTTTCTCATGTCAACTTTGTGTTTTTTAGAGAGTGTGTATGCATCTTTGAATCCTTTTGTGATGTTTGCTTCCATTTTATTTGCAACTTCATCAAAGGTCCAATAGTAACCCATGTTGTTTTGAACCCATTCTAAGTATGAAATACATACACCGCCAGAGTTTGCCAAAATATCAGGGATTACTAGAATTTTCTTTTGTTCAATGATTGGATCAGCCTCAGGTAATGTTGGGCCATTTGCAGCTTCTGCAATAATTTTACATTTGAGATTCTTTGCAATCTTTGCATCGATTTGATTCTCTAATGCACCTGGAACTAGAATATCGCATTTAGCAGTAAGTAATTCTTCAGTCGATACTTTTTTGCTTCCAGGAAATCCAACTACAGATCCAGTTTTTTTCTTATACTCCATTAGTTTACTAACTGGAGATCCTTTTTCAAACAAAATAGAACCCTTGGAATCACTGGCACCTATAACTTTGGCACCCATTTTCTCCAAATAGATACCTGTAAAAGTAGATGCATTTCCAAATCCTTGTAAAACGACTTTGGCAGTTTTAAGATTAATTTTTAATACTTTAGCAGCTTCTCTTACACAATATGCTGCACCTAAACCAGTTGCAACATTTCTTGCAAGTGAACCTCCCATTGAGATTGGTTTTCCTGTAATTACACCAGGTGTAGATATGTTGCCATTTAATTTGTTAAATGTATCCATGATTTGTGTCATTTCTTTTCCTGTGGTGTATACATCAGGTGCAGGAATATCTTTTCCAGGACCAATGATTTCATTAATTTTAAATGCAAATCCTCTAGTAAGTCTCTCTAGCTCACCTTCACTAAGTTTTTCAGTTTTTGGATTAACATAGATACCGCCTTTACCACCACCGAGTGGAATATCAACAATTGCACATTTCCAAGTCATCCATGATGAAAGTGCCATGACTTCACGTTCCATGTACTCTACCCCACCTTCAGGATTAAAATAACGAATACCACCTTTGTATGGACCTCGGTCATTATTATGTTGACTTCTAAATCCGGTAAAAATTCTAATTTTACCATTATCCATTTTCACTGGAATTTTAACTCTCAAAACTTTATTTGGCATTGCCAAATATTCACGAATTCCTTTGTCTTTAATTCCAATTATATCACAAGCATCATTAACTTGTTTTGTTGCATTAGCAAAAGGATCGTTTTTGATCAAGATGTATTTCCAAAATCTGTATATTATATTAACTTTAGTTCAAATTTTCAGATCGCAAATTCAAAAATTAAATTACATGTAGATTTTGGTGTGATTTAGTTTTCTATCCAATTTATCAATTGCCTCATCAAGTGCACCGATGTTAATTTCAAGAAAGTTTGACAAATGAAATATTGCACCATATTTTTCACCAATTTTTGAAACCATGTTATTTTTCTCAAGGACCTTCATATGATGTTGAACTGCTTTGTAGTCAAGTTCAAGTTCCTTTGATAATTGATGTGTATTGTATGGTTGATCTAGTAAATGTATGATGATTCGTAATCGTGTGAATCCACCTCTTGTGCTGGTGAACAAGTAAAGTAAGAGATTCCTAGTTTGCTTGTCGGTTTTTCTTTGCCCTGAAACTTGTTTTGATCTAATGATTTCTTTGAATTCTAGTAGTTGATTGACCATTTTTCCTAAATTAACTAAAGTCAATTTTGTTTAAAACCCTATTTCCATATTTCATCCATATTCAGGCAAGACAATTACCCTTAAATTGACTGAGAATGGACTCGAGATGATATGATGGCATCACGCGGTTACGATATGACACCAACCATGTATTCACCAGATGGTAGAATATACCAAGTGGAATACGCTATTGAGACAGTAAAAAGAGGAACTTTAGCTATCGGCATCAGCAGTAAAGAAGGAGTCATCATGGCAGTTGAAGAAAAACCTCGAACTTTACAAACTAAAAATATTACTCAAAAAATATTCCAAGTAGATTATCACATAGGTGTTGCAGCAGCAGGATACATTCCAGATGCACGTGTTCAAGTTGATGGCGCACGATTTTTCTCACAAGGAAATAGAATGACATATGATGAATCAGTCGAAGTTGGAACAGTTGCAAAACATCTAGCAGATCAAGCTCATCAATTTACACAATATGGCGGAGTACGTCCAAATGGTGTTTCTATGATAATTGCAGGAATTGATCAAAAAGGAGAATCAATCTATGTCACAGATCCTAGTGGAACATATGTCCAATTTTCAGCAGTTGCAATTGGTGCAGGTGCTGATGATGTAAATGCATTTTTAGAAAAACATTACAAAGAGGATTTGAGTTTGGATGATGCAGCAGCATTAGCCATTGCAGCAATTAATCTAAAAGCAGAAGCAAAAGACGGCGTAAATAACATAAAGATGGCAAAAATTACAACATCAGCCAAAGTATTTGAGAAAGTTTCAGAATCAGATTTACAAAATTATTCTAAAAATACATCAAAGTTTGCAGCATAATAGAACCTTTGATTTGAAATATATTCAAACTAGTATACTGAAACAATAGATATGGGTTTAGGAAGTTATTGGGGAGAAGTAATGGATGTACTTCGAGAGATTATTCCAATTTATGACAAAGTCAATTCAATCATTTCATTAGGTAAAGACAAAGAGCACAGAGTTCG
>CALFHG010000050.1 GCA_937875805.1 uncultured Nitrosopumilaceae archaeon | reverse complement strand
AGATTCTCAAAAAATCCTGCAGTAACAAACCCTACAGCACCAGTAACAAAAAACATGGAAGATATTGTTAATAGAAAATATAACCATAATGCAGGTTTTCCTAGTTTTTTATAACCATCAATGATACTTGTTTGTGTAGAGTTTGCGTATCTGGAACCATATTCAAAAAAAGGATATTTCAATAAAGTTACCAGTATTACAAATCCCAATATCAATAAACCAAAATCAGCACCTGCCCTAGTCGATTGTACTAGGTGAGATACGCCTATTGCAGTACATGCAAATAAAATTCCAGGTCCAGCAGTTTTTGAAAATCGTGAAAATTTTGAGATCACATCAATCAAATATAATTTAAAATTGTAGAATATAACCTAAAATTGATACAAAATGTTATTTCGAGATTAAGTTTAATAGTAATTTCATTTTAGTTTTCAATATGCTATTTGGAGTCTTTGCCACACATAGTCCAGAATCATGTCCAATAAACAATGAAAAAAGCAAAAAAATATTCATGAAACTTGAAGAAAACATGGAACGAGAAATAAAAAAATACAATATTAATAAAATTGTGGAATTTTACATGTCAGTTCTAGAGCACGAATGGATAATAATATTGGATGCAGTTCATGCCCACGACATTGAAAAACTCTGTATCGATGTAGGGATTTCAGCGTTAAGTACGGTCAAAATAGTTCCCATGAACTTGTACAAAGACACACTCAAAAAGTTTGAAGCAGAACAATAATATTTTGATTATTTGGAATATAGATAACAATTAGATGTATGATCATTCACCATCCCTATTGCTTGCATTAACGCATAACAGATTGTAGGTCCAACAAAATTAAAACCACGTTTTTTTAGATCTTGGCTTAGTTTTTTAGAAATTTCAGAAGTTGTAGGTATTTCAGAATGTTTTTTGAATTTATTTTTAATTGGTTTGTGATTCACAAATCCCCAGACATACTTGTCAAAAGATCCAAATTCATCTTGAATTTTTAAGAATGATTTTGCATTGTTAATTGCAGAATTAATTTTTAGTTTATTTCGAATTATGGATTCATCTTTGAGCAGTTTTTCTACGTGTTTTTGAGTATATTTTGAAACTTTTTTAGCATCAAAATCAGAAAATGCCTTCCCATAGCCATCCCGACGTTTGAGTATAGTCACCCAAGACAATCCAGCCTGTGCACCCTCTAAAATTAGAAATTCAAATAATTTTTGATCATTATGTTGAGGAGTTCCCCATTCTTCATCATGGTATGTAGTGTTAGGTTCATCTTTTGCCCAATCACATCGCTTTTTCATAGTTTGGTTTATGAGATGATTCAAAATAACGGTTACCAAAGGGATGCGATGAAACTAAATCCACAATTATTACAAATTAATAGAAACTTTCTCATCTGTTTTGTAATCTCTGCATCACTATCTGCAGTTTCATCTCAACTGTTAGGAGACCAAGAGAATTATCTAAACACAACAATCACCATAATTATTGGATACATTATTTATTTTGGAATTTTTTCAATATTGTTTTACATGAATAATATAGAACGATACAAATCTATGAAATCAAATTTAATTAAAAAGGAATTACTAGCTTTAATTTCATCATTTGGAGTGGGTGAAATAATCTATCTAGGAGTACGATGGCCAACTCTATATTATTTTCTAGAAATTAGTATTGAACCGTATTTAGCATCATTAATTTCAGAAGTTATTGCAACAGGATGCTACATGGCATCAGTTACAATATTTCTTAGAAAGACAAAAGCATTCTAGTTATTTTGTTAATTGTGTAACTAAATCAGTAGATGTAATAATTCCA
>CALFHG010000049.1 GCA_937875805.1 uncultured Nitrosopumilaceae archaeon | reverse complement strand
TGCATCAAGCGTTTAAAATCATCATTAGGAAGTTCATCAGGATGTGAATCAGGATAAATTGTATGAATTCTATACCCTTCATTAGCTATTTGTTGACAGCTTTTTTCTTGAGGTGATAAACCAGAATCGGTGATCGGTGTCAAAAAATGAATTGCCACTGAAGCCATTAAAGCAGTTGCAACTGCAATTCCAATTGCCAAAAACAAAATAGATGTCATTTAATCCAAGCAGATTGAAATGGTATATGAATAGTCATTAAGTTATAGCCAAGTGCCCAAAATAAGGCAAAATTAGAAAATCAATGTATTTTAAACCCTTTAAGGTCTGATTAGACATTGTCAGAACTTGAAGTTGAAACTAAAGTAGCAGTTGAAAAGACTGAAGATTCAGTCGAGGAAGTAAAATCTGAGGAAGCAGTAGAAGAAAAATCAAAGAATCAACCAGAGACAAAAAAAGAAGGCCCTGAAAAATGGGGAATTGCTCATATTTACAGTAGTTATAATAACACAATTATTCACATGACCGACCTTACAGGTGCAGAAACAGTATCCATCAGTTCTGGTGGTGTACATGTTAATGCTGACAGATACGAGTCATCACCATTTGCTGCAATGAAAGCTGCAAATGCAGTTGTAGATTCTACAAGAACCAAAGGATTTACAGGATTTCATATCAGAGTTAGAGCTGTTGGTGGAGTTGGTTCCAGAGTTCCTGGCCCAGGTGCACAAGCTGCAATTAGAGCCTTAGCAAGAGGCGGATTTAAAATTGGACGAATTGATGATGTAACACCAATTCCTCATGATACCACCAGAAAGAAAGGTGGAAAAAGAGGAAGAAGAGTCTAGTCAGATATTTTTATTTTAATGTCACAACCTTTAGAAATAAAATAATCTGTCATAAATTTTGCAAATTTTCCATATTGATCATTTGCCTGATATTTCATAATCATATCAGAAAATTTTTCTTCTATTCCATTTTGTAAATTTGGTTTAAAAGATAGTTTGAAAAATGTCCATCCAAACTTTGATGATGGTTCACTTAACGTATATCCATTATAACCATCTACAAGACTTTCCATATGGGATAATGCTTTTTTAATTGTTAACAGATCATCTAAATAATTTTTTGTTCCTATTTCTAAAACAACGTCCATTACTCATCGCCTGATGCTTGATTACTAAGTTTATCACTTAGAGACACAAATTTTCCATCTTGTTCAACATTAATTTTTGTTGCCATTCTGACATTCAATCCAACTGATCTAAATAATGCCAATAATTTTCCTCCATCAAGACTTTCATTAGTTTCATTAATTTCACCAGTTTTAATTAATTCAGATAATTTTTCTACAATCATTTTGGTTTCATTAGGGAATTGTGATTCAGCATTTTCTAAAACTTCTAGTCCCCTAAATCCAAGTACTTTGATAAGAGAATCTCGTGGTTTTTCAGAAATTGTTTCTGTTGTAGTTTTTGTTGTAGTCTCCGCAGCAGATTCAATTTTTTCTTTTGTAGAAATATTTTTCTGCATTTCAGCTAGTCGTTTTGCCTTTAATCTTTCAAGTTCAGAATCTTCGCTCAACCTTTTATCACACCAATAGGTACTAATTTTGCAACTTTTGTGGCTATTCCCAGATCATGTGAGACATTTACTACAGCATCAACATCTTTGTATGCTTCAGGAGTTTCTTCCACTACTCCATCTCTGGTTAATGCTTTGAT
Source organism: uncultured Nitrosopumilaceae archaeon (assembly GCA_937875805.1). Lineage (GTDB taxonomy): Archaea > Thermoproteota > Nitrososphaeria > Nitrososphaerales > Nitrosopumilaceae > Nitrosopumilus. The sequence continues at coordinate 850 of CALFHG010000049.1, read as the reverse complement.
AAATATGCCCTTGTCATTAAGAGATTTTTTTACATCATCCTCAGTGAAATTTCTTCTAGCCTTGGATCTAGACATTGTTCTTCCTGCACCATGTGCAGTAGAACCAAAACTCAAATTCATAGAGTTTTGTTGTCCAAGTAAAATCCAGCTTGAAGTACCCATTGAGCCTGGAACTAAAACAGGTTGTCCTAAATCTCGATATTTTAATGGTATTTCATCACGATTTGCAGGAAATGCTCTTGTTGCACCTTTTCTATGAACAACCAAATTACGATCTCGTCCATCAACTTTGTGTTTTTCTACTTTAGCAATATTGTGAGCAACATCATAAACTAATTTCATATCAAGATCAGATTCTGATTGATTAAACACACGTTGAAATGAATTACGTGTCCAATGAGTTAGCATTTGTCTATTACTCCATGCAAAATTTAATGCAGAAAACATAGCTTTTCTGTAAGATTCTCCTTCTTCAGAACTATTTGGAACACATGCAAGTTCTCTATCAGGTAAATGAATATCATATTTTTCCATTGCTTGTTCTGCTACTCTAAGATAATCACTACACACTTGATGTCCAAATCCTCTAGAACCACAATGAATTAAAACTGTAATTGTTCCTTCTTCAATCCCCATTCTCTTAGCTGCTTCCTCATCATGAATTTCTGAAACTTTCTGTATTTCAAGAAAATGATTCCCAGAACCTAAACTTCCAAGTTGTGGTGCACCTCTTTTTCTTGCTTTGTCAGATACTTTGTCAGGATCTGCATTTTGAATTTGGCCATTTTCTTCACAGACATCTGCATCATCTGATGAACCATACCCATGATCAATTGCCCAATTAACACCC
>CALFHG010000048.1 GCA_937875805.1 uncultured Nitrosopumilaceae archaeon | reverse complement strand
CCAGTAGGAGGAAGCAATATTCCATACCTAATTTATAAAAATTTATCATCATCAGCTATGGTCATGCATAGCATTTCAAATCATGCATTAAACCTTCCATCAAGAAATGAAGTTGAAAAATATTTAAAAAATTTAGAAAATAGCAAAGTCAAAGAAGAAGGTATCAAATGTACAGAACCAATAACTGTTCAAATTAACAAAGCCAGAGTTACAGGTTTACTTTTTGGTAATAATCCATTACTATTTTTATCATTATCCCCACAGGGGATGGAGGATATTCCAAGTTATATGAAAACAGAAATTGAACAGTATGCAAATAATCGAAATTATGCACGAACAATGATTGTAGATTGTCATAATGCAATGGGTGAGGAAATTTCAAATGAAGATGGAGAAGACATGTTAAAAGCTGCAAAATCTTGTTTAGATGCCTTAATTTCAAAAGATAGTTTTCCAATTGAATTAGGATATGCAAACACAGATGAAATGGATGTGTGGACAGAGGATTTAGGAATGGGAGGGTTAGGGATTATTTGTCTCAAGATTAATGCTAAAAAATATTTTCTTGGATGGGCAGATGCAAATAACATGGAAAATGGAATAAGAGAGAAAATCATAGATATTTTTGCAAAAAGAGATTATCAATTATTGGAAATTTGTACATCTGACACACATTATGCACCAGTTAAGGCCAGAAATAGAAACGGGTACTATCAATTAGGATTAATTACAAGTGCAGAAAAACTTGCAAAATGGTTATTTATAATTGCAAAAAGTGCAGAGGCAAACACCACTACAGTGAAATTTGAAATTTTAGAAAATGAGACAACCGTTAAAGTGATGGGTCAAGGCATCTACAAAGAATATTCCAAAGCATTAGACAACTCGTTAAAAATTACCAAGGGATTTGTGATAGGTTGTTTAGTGTTATTTGTGACTAGTCTGTTCCTATAGTATTCATTTGATCAAGGTTGCCATAAAATTCATCAATAAATGAAGCAAACTGGAAAATAGGAACTATCGGCACATTCTCAATAAAGTCAATTTTATCTTGATATAATGTTACAATGACTGGTACTGCAGTTGCACCAGGAGTTTTTGCAACGTATTGTTTTGTTCTTTCTATCTGTTTTTTAACAGCAGTTGATAATGCAGATGTACTGTAACGCTTCCAGTGTTTACAGTCAATTAAAATTGCAATACCAAGTCTAATTCCAACAACATCGATTTCCATCCTAGGTTTTGTCAACATCAAATTTTTCATTACTGCAAAATTTCTTTCAGATAACATCGCAGCAGTTAAACCTTCAAAATCTCTCCAATCAAGTACAATAGAGATTTCATCTATAGGATAGCCTTGTTCAAGTAAAGATATTGCAATTTTTAATTTATCGCCATCTTCAAAATAATATGAATTTTCTTGTATTGATCCAATATTATTTTTGATAAATTCATCTAAAATCATTTTAGAATCATCAGAATTTATTTTTGTAACAGCTGAAAAGTCTTGAATAGAAATACCACCAGGAATTATTCCACGTAATCCATTTATCATTTTAGGATGAACTTCCAATTGTAGATTTTGAATCATATTAGAAATATAGGTTTTAGGAGCTATTAACATCAAGGTATTATGATATAGGTTTTAGTACATGGTTTTAAAAGAAAGAATATGAAAAAAATGCTAGTTATCATACTAGCTTTTTCAGTAACATCAATATTTTACGATGAATCATTTGCAGAAAAAAATACATTTTTTGATTCAGTGAAATTTATCCAGTATTTGGATGAAAACACAGCATTAGAAGAAGTAAGAAATGGCAATTTAGACATATATTATTACACAATATCTCCAGACAGATTAGAAAGTAATCAAAATAGAGAGGGATTACAGGTGTTTGATTCTGCAGGAGGCTCATACAGTATCCTAGTAAACCCTGCTGAATCTGAGAAATTCAATCCATTTTCAAGCAAAGATATCAGATTTGCTTTGAATTACCTAGTAGATAGAAAATTAATCGTAAATGAATTGATGGGAGGCTATGGCTCAGCAATTATTTCATACTATAGTCCATCAGATCCAGAATATCTCACAGTTATTGAACAATTAGAGATGTATAATTTCAGATACAATCCATCGCTTGCAAATGAAATTATCTCAAAAGTACTAGATGAAAAAGGAGCAATCAAAATTAATGGAAAATGGCAAATAAATGAAAGTCCAATTGAAATTACAATTTTTATCAGAAGTGATGATCCAGTGAGAAAATCCATTGGAGAGATATTATCAGTAGAGTTAGAAAAAACAGGGTTTACAGTTAAGAAAGAATTTGGAGATTTGAATAAAGCATTCGTTGTAGTTTATGGCTCAAACCCTTCTGATGTAAAATGGAATCTTTACACAGAAGGGTGGGGCCGCTCAGCATTTGTAAGATATGATTCAGTGGGATTAGGACAAATGTATTCCCCATGGTTTTCAAATATGCCAGGATTCAATGATCCATCATATTGGAATTATGAAAATGAAAAATTAGATTTGATGAGTCAAAAAATATACACAGGTGATTTTGAGACATCTGAGCAGAGAACTGAATTAATACAAAATACAGTAATGGAAGGAATCAATGAATCCGTGAGAATTTTTTTGGCAAGCAAAATAGATCAATATGTTGCAAATGAAAAAATCAGTGGGATAGTAAATGATTTTGGCGCAGGAGTTCCAAGTAGATTTACACCAATCAATGCAAAAAGTGACAATGATGAATTAGTAATCGGTGTCAGGCAAATCTATCAGGGAGCATGGAATCCAATTATGGGTTTGACAGATAGTTATAGTAGACATATTTGGGATATCATTTCAGACCCTGCAACATTCAAACATCCATTCACTGGAGAAACATTTCCAGTAAGAGCAACATGGAAAGTTGAAAATCAAGGACCAAATACCAAAATCAACATCCCTCAAGAATCAATACTGTGGGACCCAATATTACAAAAATGGGAAAAGGTTGAATCAGATTCACAGTCTACAAGTAAAGTAACATTTGATTTTAAATTTAGCAAGTGGCATAATGGTGAAAAAATGGATATGAACGACATTCTACATTCATTGTATTTTACAATAGAGTGGGGAACTCAAACAGATGAAAATGATAAAACATTCGATACTGAATTTACTCCAAGAGCTGAGCAAAGCATACAATCAATCAGAGGAATAAACATGGTTGATGAGGATACAATTGAAGTTTATGTAGATTATTGGCATTTTGATGAAGGAGAAATAGCAGAATGGGCAGTATTGTGGAGTACTGTTCCATGGGAAATTACTGCAGCAATGGAAAAAGCAGTAACTGATGGAAAAGGATCATTTTCAAGATCAGGGGCTACAAGTAAAAATGTAAACTGGTTATCATTAATTGTTCCAAATGATGCAAATACCATCAAAGAGTATTTAGAGAAATTTAAAGAAACAGATTACATTCCTCAATCACTAATAGAAAATAATGAGAATTTAGAATATTATCAAAGTAGATATGATTCTTCAATTAATTGGATTCAGACTAACAATCATGCTGTAATAAGCAACGGTCCATTTTATTTAGACTCATATTCTCCTGAATCAAGAACTATCAAAGTAACGGCATTTGATGATGATTCATATCCATTCAAAAAAGGAGAATGGTCTAAATTTGAAAAAGCAGAATTCCCAGCAATTGAAAAAATAGACATTAAAAAAGTAATTCAGAAAGGAGCAGAAATAAACATCATGATTGAAACTAAAAATTCAGATTCAATATTATATTTTTTAACAAACAGTAGAGGTGAAAATATTATTTCAGAAACACAGTCAATTCAAGATAATAATACAGTAATCAAAATATCCCCAGTAGATACGAGTAGATTAGATGTAGGGGCAAATAATATCAAAATATTTGCAATATCAAATTCAGTGTTAAAACCTGATTTTTATGAATCAAGTTTCATTGTAATTGATAGTAAAACAGATTTGCCAATTGCAACCAATGAAAATGTAGAGTTTTCTAAAAAAGAATCAGAGTACGGGTTATTAATTATACCAATAATTGCATTTATTGTAATTGTGACATATCTAAAGAAACGAAATTAGAACAATCCATAATCTTTTAAAATCAAATCAATTTGAGATTCATTTTCAAGTTTAGAATATTCTTCTAAGAGATTCTGATTAAGTTCATAGAAAGTGTGCCCCCACTTGAACTTGTCAAGTAATTCCAAGGCTTGTTCTTTAGAACCTAAAATGAACAACGAACCAGCCAACGCTTCAACAGTAGTCAATTTATTTAATTTTGAATAGTTTAAAGGATTGCCAGCAAGTAAAGGAGGGAGTTTTCTTTTGATTCCTGCAAATTTTTTAGAAAATGCCTGATCTACAAGATTCCATGAACAATCAATTCCAATAATAGTACGAATAATGGATTTATCCTTAGGAAGTAAAGTTTTTTCAGAAAAAGGATCCAATACTAATCCTTTAGAGCCAATTTTTTTGATATTTTGTGCAAGACCAAATTTTACCATTTTAGCAGCTGTGCATTTTTTAGGATCATCTTGATAAAACATTAAAACTTGTAATTTCACGTTAATCACGAGTAAAATTTAGAGTATTTTGAATTTACTCTAAAGTTTTGTATGTTACTTTATAGTAAAATCGTGAAACTTGTTCATCTTTGATTACTTCCACATTCCAACTAGTATCAGGTAAAAAGGCAGTTGAGGATTCTGGCAATATGCTGAATTTTTCTAATCGTACATCAGGTCCACTATATCTAACATTAAGACTAATTCCATCCACTTCAACAACATCGTAAATTTGACCTTGTTTTCTAGTGGATTCTTTCACCAGGCAATCAGTATCAGAGCCAATAATACATACACCTGAGACAGTAGAAACTTTGAGATTCACATTAGATTCATCACCCCTTGAAGGAGTAATCAAAGAACCAGAAATTACCCTAGGTGCAATAGTTACATCATCAGGAATTTTTTCTTCAGTGGTAATTGAAATTACCTTCTCAGAAATTCTATTTTCTTTTTCAATCACAGTGTTTGATTTTATAATTAATGGTTTTTCAATCACATTGAATTGGATAGATTTTGTCTCAAAATCAGCATCAACTGTTACTTCGTATTGTCCAATTGAAGATGAATCATTAGGGATTAAAAATTGATGAGTAAAAGATCCAGATGGACCTGGGCGAATAGTAGTGACAGGACCAGTATGAGTTCCACAGATAAATGAGCCACAGGTAATTTTAGCATCTGTTTTTTTAATAACACTCACTTCAAATTCTTCAATATAGATCAACTTGTTTGGTTTTCCGCTAATTACTACTACATCACCAAGATAGTATTCAGATTTATCAGTAGATGTTAAAAGGGATAGATCATCATCAAGACCAAAAATAAAATCATTGGTTACACTGAATTCAGTTTTATCAGATATACCAGAATAGGTCGCCTTTACAGTATAGGGACCCTCACTGAATATGGTTGCAGGTAATTCAAAGATACTTGAAAAATCTCCACCTTGAGTTGTGTAGACAGTGGATTCATGGATTTGTTTGAATGGAGTTGTGCCATCAAGTACTTTTATTATAACTCGTTCAGGAACTACAAGGCCTTCATTGCCTTGTTGACGTTTTATTACATTTCCAACAACTTTTAATTTTTCACCAGCTTTGTAGAGAGATTTCTCAGTGGATACAAACAGAGGAGTAGTAGACAAAGAATCATTTTCAGGATCAGCAGAAACTTTGAAGAAAAGATCTACATTTTCAGATGCAGTGGATACTTTAATTTTATACACCCCAAAATTAGATTTTATTACATCTCGGCCTTCATCAATTTTGAGATTTTGGTATCTTTCAGTTATTGGAGTAACCCAAGACCACGAGAAACGTTGGTTATCAATAGTAGCACCAAAATTACGGATATTTCCATCAGGGGTTGTAATTGAGATATCAATTGAATTATCACCAGTAGGTGGGATGGCGCCGTTGAGATATACAG
>CALFHG010000047.1 GCA_937875805.1 uncultured Nitrosopumilaceae archaeon | reverse complement strand
CATCAGGAGTCTCTTGTGGTTCATATCCTAGCGGATAGATTTTTTCTTCATTGTTTTTAGAAGCCACAAAGAACTTATAAAAAATATCTTATTAAAGAATTAAAAAACCTTAGAGTGGTAAATTCACTTATTCTGCTTCAAATTTATCACAACCAGAAGTACAGGGTTTGTTCATTACTCCCTCACACACATCCAATTCATTGTGCATAATTCGATGATGGCCACAAATTTTACATTTTTCTCTAAAATGAGAAATTAACTCAGCAGTTAAAATTCCAGATTCTTTAATTTTCGTTCCTGTTTGATTTGTCATACTGGATTGGATAGTGGTGCAACTTTAAACATTTTGAAATAGTGTCATGATCTAGGTAGGAATATTTTTGGCTCTTTGGCAGCAAGATTTCAGTCTAATTATAATTTTAAGCAAGAAACAATAAGAATTTAAAAGCGCCGAGAGAGGGACTCGAACCCCCGCACGCTTGCGCGTAGCCGTTTTCGAGACGGCCGCCGTACTACTTGGCTATCTCGGCAACAATCATCAGAATAACTCCATAATAAAGCAAATTAGAAAAGAAGAACAAGATCAACTATTATCAATATCACAGAATTAATTTTTAAATTTCTTTTTTTTAGATTCAAAAAAAGCAAACATAAAATAATTTTTGCGACAGCATTATCAAAGATACATCACATTTCAAAAATCCATATTTCAAATAAGAAACCAAGTCAAGAAGCAACAACCATAATTGAATTATTTACATATTGAAATTAAATTCAAACCAACACAACAAAAACATCGATCATTTTTGAAAGATAAACACAAAATACCTCAAAATAGCAACAAATTCTATGGGATTAAACCTAAAGGACATAGTAGTTAGAGAGAAAACTACCCTTGAAGCCTTTTCCAACAAAGTAGTTGCCATAGACGCATACAATGCAATCTACCAGTTTTTAGCAAGTATCAGGGGGGCAGATGGATTACAGTTAACAGATTCTGAAGGAAGAATTACCAGTCACCTAAGTGGATTATTGTATAGAAATACAAATTTCCTATCATTAGGGATTCAACCAGTATATGTTTTTGATGGAAAACCCCCATCACTGAAAACGGCTGAAATTGAGCGTAGAAAACAAATCAAAAGAGATGCTACTGTAAAATATGAAAAAGCAGTTGCCGAAGGAAATATGGAAGATGCAAGAAAATTCGCACAACAAACAACCAGTATGAAAGATGGGATGGTAAAAGAATCAAAACAACTTCTCACTCATTTTGGAATTCCATATATTGAAGCACCTTCTGAAGGAGAAGCAACTGCAGCTCATTTAACAAATACAGGTCAAGCATATGCTTCTGCCAGTCAAGATTATGATTCAATATTATGCGGTGCAAAAAGACTAGTAAGAAATTTTACAAGTAGTGGAAGACGTAAGATTCCAAATAGAAATACCTACATCGATGTACTTCCAGAAATTATTGAAACTCAAAAAACCTTAGAGAATATTGGATTGTCTAGAGAAGAATTAATTGATGTTGGAATTCTAATTGGCACAGATTTTAATCCAAATGGTTTTGAAAGAATTGGTCCAAAAACGGCAATGAAGCTAATTAAACAGCATTCAAGATTGGAAGACATTCCACAGATTCAAGAACAATTAGAAGAAATAGATTTTCAACAAATAAGGAAGATATTTCTAAATCCAGAAGTTGCAGACGTTGATGAAATTGTATTTAATGAAGTAAATTATGAAGGAATAACAAATTACCTAGTCAAAGAGAGGGGCTTTTCAGAAGACAGAATACAATCTACATTGAACAGATTGAAAAAAGCATTAGAGAAAAAGAGTCAAAACCTAGATCAGTGGTTTTAAAAAATTCAATTTAATAACTAGTCCATCTAATTTTAAAAAATGCCTCAAACTGAAGCAAGAAAAACGCTCAAAGACGCACCCATCATGTGGAGAAGAATCAACTCCATAGGCATAATTTTAGATTGTAATTCCACATATGCAGCAAATTTAGGATATGGTAAATCAGAGATACTAGGTAAACCAATCTTTGAACATGTCCCAAAAGACGCCTGGAAGGACATGAATGATTCACTAAAAATATGGTTTGAGACAGGTAAAGTAACAGACAGGAAAATTACATTCAAAAAACAAAATGGTGAAATATTTTCAGGATTCTTACAGGCAACTAGCTTGTACGATGAAAATAAAAATTTGTTGGGAAGCAATACAGTAATTTTTGATTTGGCACAAATGTCAGATGAAAAAATTAAAGAATATAAAGTATTTTTCAAAGAATCAAATTCCAAATTGGATGAAATTAAAGAAAAAGAATACAATCAATTGGATAAAAATTCAAAATCAGAATATGATGGATTAAAAAAAATGTTTGAGATGTTATCAAGTATTGATTTTAATAAAATAAAAAAATAATCATCTAGAATTTGCCTTAATAGATTTTTGAAGTTCATCAAATACCTGTTGAACCTCAGTTACAGCTGCTCCATCTTCCAAAGTACTAACATCACCAATTTTTTCATTGTTCCCAATTGCCTTTAGTAATCTACGCATTATTTTTCCACTACGAGTTTTGGGTAATTTTGAAACAAAATAGATTTGTTTAGGAGTTGCGATTGCACCGATATCAGTTCTAATTTTATCAGATAACTCTTTTTCTAAAATATCAGAATTTTTTGTAACACCTTGTTTTAAAACAACAAATGCAATAATCACCTCACCTTTAATATCATCAGGAATACCACATGCTGCAGATTCTGCAACACTCGGGTGAGACACCATGCAACTCTCAAGTTCAGCAGTTCCAATTCTATGACCTGCAACTTTTAGCACATCATCTGCACGACCCAATAACCAGATATAACCATCATCATCTTTTCTCGCATAGTCACCTGAATAGTAATAATTTTCATATTTTGACCAGTAAACGGTTTTGTATTTTTCATCATCTCCCCACAACGTCAAAAGCATTCCAGGCCAAGGATTTTTGATTACAAGATATCCTTTGGTGTTAGCAGGTAAATCATCCCCATTTTCATCAACTATTGCTATAGATACGCCTGGAATAGGCAGTGTTCCAGAACCAGGTTTGAGTGAAATAGTTTCCAATCCAGGAAGTGATGAAATTAACATCCCTCCAGTTTCAGTTTGCCACCATGTATCAATGATAGGACATTTTTCTTTTCCGATAGTTTTGAAATACCATTTCCAAACTTTAGGGTTTATTGGCTCTCCAACGGTTCCCAATAATCTTAATGATGAAAGATCAAAAGAGTTTGGAATATCATCACTGAATTTCATAAACATTCTCAAAGCAGTAGGAGTAGTGTAAAAAATTGAAACTTTGTACTTTTGTAAAATATCCCACATTCTAGATACATCTGGAAAATCAGGAGCCCCTTCATACATCACTTGTGTTGCACCGTGAAGTAGAGGAGCATACACCACATAGCTATGGCCAGTTACCCAACCAATATCTGCAGTGCAAAAAAATACATCAGAATCTTTAATGTCAAAAGCCCATTTGAATGTCGAATACAAATGTGTCAAATAGCCCCCAGTACCATGTAAAACACCTTTTGGTTTTCCAGTAGTTCCAGAAGTATACAAAATGTAAAGGGGATGATCACTAGATAGTTCTTCAGCAGGACATGAATCAGAGGATTCATTCATCAATTCAGTCCATAGTTTATCTTTAGATGACATTGAAATTTTATTTTTTGTTCGCTCAAGGACAATTACATGTTCTACAAAATCAAGATCCTTAATTGCATCATCAATTACATCTTTTAGAGGAACAATTTTTCCCCGTCTATATCCACCATCAGCAGTAATGATGACTTTGGAGTTTGAATCATAAACTCTATCTTTAATGGATGTTGCACTAAACCCAGAAAAGATTACAGTATGAGTGGCACCAATTCTAGCACATGCCAACATTGCAATTGGCAGTTCTGGAACCATAGGGAGATAAATTGTAACCCTATCCCCTCTTTGAACATCCAAAGATTTGAGTACATTTGCCAATTTTTTAACTTGAGTGAACATTTCACCATAGGTGACATTTCTAGATTCACCATTTTCACCCTCCCATAGAATTGCAGATTTATCAGATTTTGAGGATTGGTGGATATCCAGTGCATTATACGAGGCATTAATCGTGCCTCCAATAAACCACTTAGCAAATGGAGGCCTCCAATCAAGGGTTTTTTCCCATGTAGAAAACCAAAACAAATTCTTTGCCTGATCATCCCAAAAAGACACAAAATCAGCATTAGCCGTTTTTCTTAAACTTGTGTTATTATTTCCAAGTCCAATATGAAAAGTCTCAGACATCAAAAAGTGTATGAAGATAGATCTTTCTAAGTGTTAAAAAAATAAGATAAAAAAATTATTGTGCTTCCATTCGTGCAAGCCAATCATTATCATTGTCGTCATTTGAAGTATCTGCTGTCACCTGTTGGGGTGGTTCTGGGAATGCAAATGTCACTTCAGTTTCCGTATGAGGTTCCGGTATAGGGATACCAGATGCTTCAATTGGTCCTGAAGGTATTATCGATGATTGGGTTGGTACTTCTGGAAGTACAGTCTGAGCTACTTGTTGTGGTTCAGAAGTCTCCAGATATGAAACGGCTGATTCTTGGATGTCTGGTGTTGGTTGTTCTGTTATCTCTTGCACTTCCAATTCAAGGTCTGCAATTCTACTCTTTACATTTGCGATTTCTGCTGTTTCGTGAGTTACATGCTCAATTACCTCAGTTGTGCATGATTTCACGGTCTCAAATGTTGCATCAGAGATTTCATTGCTCTTGTATTGTACTCTTGCATCAAACGATAACATTTTTGCAGACTTCATTTGTTCATCTAACTCAATCAATCTTGTGTCTAGTATTGCTTTGATTTCACGTTCTGTTTCATCTAATGATACAAGTTTTGACTTGTATTTTTCATGAATGATTTCTGCATCTGTTTTCATATCATCGTTTTCTGAAACGATGTCAATCAATGCTTTCAATCGACGTAGAGTTAATTGTTTTTCACGAATGAGTCTTTGTGAGTCAAGTCTCCATTTTGGAATAAAAATAACAACTTCTCCTTGAGCTACTAATTGTTCATATTGGATTTGCTGTAATCCTTGTGAACCGCAGTCAATTCCGACGGATTGAATACTACCGTCAATATCAGTTATTGTTCCTATGACTTTACCCATGAATGTTCCGTACATGTCTTTGACATTTTTACCGATGATTTCGATATCGTCGTTTGTCATGTGTGATGCTTTAGAGATTTGTATAACCGACAAAGTGTAAGTAATGTTTTTAGTTTTAGTGAGATTAAATTCACCAACTTGGCACAGCCAGATTAGTAGCAATTTTAAAATCTAGAGACAAAATAGTAGGCTCATGATTCAAAAAGAAGAACTAGAACAAATTTTAAATTTCGTTGCCAGTCTATGGACTGAATCCACAAAGGATCCAAATAACAAGTCAATGGCAACTTTACCAAATGATTTCTGGATGAACTCAATTGGCGGGAAAACTGCAAAAAAAGGATTTTGGGTTACGACATTAATGTATACTGAAAATGAAGCAGATGCGGAGTCATTCAAACAAGTATTGTTAAGATGGCAAGCAAAAGGTCAAGATAAAAATAAAGACAAAGGGCCCGATCTAATTCAAATTGGAAAAAAGAAATAGACTATTAATAATTGTGAAACACCGTATCAGTATTGTCAGAATTCTCAATTAAAGAAAAAAAGATTCTATCAGATCACTTTTCAAATACAGAAGGCAATGTCTTTGCAATAATTACTCCACGACAAGTAGATCGTGGTGCATTGATGTCAAGGTATAGTCGAACTGACAAAAGTATGAGACGAATTTTTCTTGATGAATTTTTACAAAATAAAAGTAGAGGTGAAGAATTTTACAACAGAGTGCTTTTAGAATATGGTGATGACTCTGTTGCAGAATTAGGTGAAGCGCAAATTGCAATTGAAGGGTTATCAAACATTGCAGTAAAAAAAATTGAAGATAGA
>CALFHG010000046.1 GCA_937875805.1 uncultured Nitrosopumilaceae archaeon | reverse complement strand
TAATTTGACCACCACGAACACCAGCATTCTCTGCTCTTTTGCCAACTACAACCATCATCATATCTGGAAATTCTAAAATGCATTGCAAATTGGAATCTAATTGTATATTCTCAAAAAGAGTCTAGAATCAAAGGATTATTTTTTCACGTATAATTTCTACGTCGTGGTTAAATACAAATTTTGTATAACAGATTCATGTTTCAATCAAAAAATAAAAAAAACATATTCAAAACAATTCAAAGTAGATGGAACCAATTAGAGGCCCCTGATGATGAATGGGGACAACCAGAGGAATAATCCACTCAAAGAATAGTTTGAAAAAACAAAGAACTGAATTATCCACAAAAGAATTTAATTAATTTGAATAATCCCGTGTTTAATCAAATACTGAATTCCTATAACAAATGTCTCATCATCAATTAAGTCATCTGCCCACCATCGTGCATTGTTTTTAATCCAAAAGGGAATCTCTGTAACATCATCAATTACAGTTACAGGAATGTATAGAATTTCCTGAGCAACCAAATATTTTATTCCTAAAACAAATGTCTCATCATCAATTGTATCATCGGACCACCATAATGCATTGTTTTTAATCCAATCAGGAATTAATTTTTCTGGAATTGACGGCATAATAGACTCTTTGAGTGATTTTTCAAAATAAAATCCATCAGGATACAGGTCAATGACATTTTTTACATCTCCAGTAGTAATTCTTCCCTTGTAGCTAATTAATTCAAAAGTTGGATGCATTAGAGATGTTGGGATATTGACATGACCCAAACCAAGTGCATGGCCAAACTCGTGACGAAATATCGAACCAAACTCTACAGTAGTGGCAAGATCAATTGGATTTCTACAAATTCCATGATAGATGTATTGAGAGTCTCGATTAACCTCACAAACATAGGGGGTAAAATAATACATGTTAATTATTCCAATACCTTCAACATTTTGAAAAGTTCCCAAAGTTAGCTTGGCGTCATCTCCTTCAGGTTGGTCTTTGAACTTTACAATTACATCACAATCAATAGAGTCCAAATAGTTTACTACATCAATTTCCCATTTCCAGTTTTCAGCTCTTGGGAGGGATGATTGATTTTTTAGCATGTTTTCCCATTCAGTAATTCCTGCCTTGATTTCTTTGATGTAAAGATCTTTTTTTATTTGAGATAAACTAGAATCTTCTGGAAATGATTCTAAACATACTTGGGGTGCAGAAACAGTAGACGCATAACTGACACTAGTCATTGTAATTAACAAAGAAAAGATTACTGGAAACAATAATTTTTTCATGTATCAAGGTGTAAAGAATAGATTATAAAATACACATCACATTTAATCAAATTCATCCCAGCCATAATGTAAAATATCTAAAATGAATTCTCAAACGCTACTTCACCCAATGGTAATTGACCACCACGTTCTGATGCATCTTCTGCTCTTTTTCCAACTACTACCATCATTACAATCAAATGGTTCTCAGGCAATTTTATTAATTCAGCTAGTTCATTATACTCAAAACCGACCATAGGACAAGAGTCCAATCCCATATCCTTTGCTGCAAGCATGATAGTTTGTGCTGCCATTCCACAAGAACGAACTGCTTCATCGCGTTGGTTCTGTGGATTGCCATCATATTTTCGCACCAAAGCAGCTTTGACCATTTCTTGTTTTTCTGCAGGATAATTATTCCAGTAACGTAGTGGTTCTGTATTCCATGCTGTCATGTCCCCACATAACACAATAACTAAAGAGCCATCTTTTGGTTGGGCCTGACCTCTAGCAGCTACTGAAATTTTCTCCTTTACATCCGGATTAGTAACATAGACAAATCTCCAGTTCTGTTGGTTGTAACTAGTTGGAGCCAAAATTACATGGTTCATTAATTTTTGAACATCACTACTATCCATTTTGTAAGTACTATCAAATTTTTTAATTGCACGTCTACTTGAAATTGCCTCAAAAACATCCATGTTACATCTAACAAATTATCTAAAATAAATGAAACGAAAAGACAGCAGATCTTAAGATCAACTCTTCAAAGGGGGCTGATGACAGATCTTCACTTAAGATCAGTAACCAAGTGGTTTCTGATGAAAGTTATTTTCTTAAGGTCTGAAACTTTTTGTAATCAGACGAAAGACAATCTTTTCTTATTGTTACTAAGGTGAATTTGTTATTTAACCGGTACTACCTTTTCCTACTAGTGGCAATTGACCTAAACAAATTCAGATAGTGTATTTATTAGGCAAACACAAATCGCAAAATATCTTGAAGATTGCAGTAATGGGTATGGGAGTAGCAGGCTCTTATCTTATGGCCAGATTAAAAAATTCTGAACATGATGTAACTGGATATGAAAGAATGATAGAGGAAAAACATGATTCGATTTGTGCATGGGGTACAATAAAATCAGAACTAACAGAATTTTGTAAAAAGACAGGTAGAGATTTTAATGATTTTCTAATTCATGACGGTAAAAAAATGCATGTCAAAATGAATGATGATGTGAAATTTGATATCGGGCTAAAAGGATTATGCACGTATAACAAACTAGCACTAATCAAAGATTTCATTAAAGATTGTAATGTAATTTACGGAGAGGCACCAAAACTAGAAGAATTAGAAAAACAATATGATCTGATTGTAGATTGTACGGGATTTCATAGAGTGTATCTGCCAAAATTAAAAGAAGATTTCTTTTTACCAACATACGAGTACAAAGTAGAATATGAGGACAAAGTTCCATATGACGACTTTTACATAGAGCCATTTCCGGGAATGTCAGGCTACTTTTGGTATTTCCCACTAGGGGAGAAATTCGCACACATCGGGGCAGGAGATTACAATAAACAACACATGAAGGCAACTGATGCATTCCTGAAAAAACACGGAGGCAAAGTAATTCAAACAAAGGGCCGTCCAATTAGACTGGCAACACCAGACAAATGCAAGCCATACTATTCAGGCAAAGTTGTAGGAGTTGGGGAATCAATTGGAACAGTATACGCATTGTTAGGTGAGGGAATTATTCCATCCATGCAATGTGTAGAGATTTTCCTAAAAAACATGAATGATTTTAATGCGTATGAGAAAGCAATAGAGAAACACTACAAAGTGTATGCCAAAGTGTTTAATTTTGTACATGCAAAGATTCAGAAAAACTTTAGTTTCCTAAAGGCACTACCTGACTTTATTGCAATATTCATTTACATGAAAAAGAATGAGGATAGATTTGGAATGAAAATCAAAGTTTCAGATTTGATGAAAGTAGCCAGAGCTTAACTAAAACTTACAGAACCAAACCCTTCTCGATTGGTACGATTTGATGCCATGTTGTAATCGTAAATAGTAGTAGAATATGCTTTTAGCTCATCTTTCATTTGGTCCAAATTTTCTGCCAAATAAAATCCAGGACAATCACCTGTAAATTGATACGTTGCATGGACGCGAGCCTTTCCTTGTTCGTTTTCAAGCCAACTGGCAAATGGATACAAATAGCACACACCTGGTCTGTCTGGATGCATAGAGCAGGCACCTTCACCGTCTAAAAATCTACATGAAATGTGGGTTCCATCATCATCAGCAGTTTCATCAGTTTTTCTTTTGAGATTAATTGTAGTCATTGTAGTCATTTCCCCTGATGGTCCAGGTTCCTGATATGTAACAGTGAGGGTTTCTTTTTTAATAAAATCAGGAATACTTTTGTATTTCAAACCTTTGCCAATGGTGATTAAATCATCTGATGTTAATGGCAGTCTACCTTGTCTGTCACAGCAATTGTGACAGTCAGGCCAAAAGCATTTCCATAAAATATATTTTTTTTCTGAATTAAGATAAGGTACATGAAATATCACATCTTTGACTTTGATTGCATAATCAGAGACATCAGTAATTTTTCCCAACATGAATTTCCGTAAAATTGGATCAAGATCCCAATCTTTTTCTAACAAGTCTAATGATTCTTGAATTTCTTTTTGAGACAACTATTAAGTTATAACATCTTTTGCAGATGTTATTAATGTTGAGTGAAAAAGGAAAATATGCCTCAGCTACTGAGAACAGGAGATTTGTGTGGGGAGAAATCATATGGCCTTTAATTTTAGAAATCAATGATGTTGCATTTTCATTAAAACAATTTCAAGAAAAGCGAGAAAAAGTGTGCAAAGAAAAAAATGTATCAATTACAATTCCATCCAGAGGATTAGTATCACTAGTGCAAAAAGGAATTTTAAGAAAAGAAGGAAACATCTATTCAATTCATTTTAGATTAATTCCGTACATGCGATTAAGGGCAATATGTGATTATGCAACTGTAATTCGTGAAGTCAGACTAAAATAATTACAACAAATGAATATATTCTAAAACATCAAAATTTCTTCAAGTAGCCCGGTAGTCTAGTGGTCAAGGATTCTGCCCTCTGGATCTCAAGAGTGGATAGGCGGGGACGGCAGTTCGAATCTGCCTCGGGCTACTGATAAAATATTAATAATTTTGTAGACTATCTTGATGCTTGTGCTATTCTTTCCAATTCATGTCTCTTCTTTACAGAAGGTGCATTTTGATCATTTGATGCTGCAAGCATTAGTTGTTCTGCCATGTGCTCCTCAATTGGTTTTGGATTTGAAAAAGTTGCCTCTTTTACTGCATCTGCAATAAATTTTAGAGCCAAGTCAACTCTTCTGATTGGAGCAACATCGACGGATACATGGTATGTGGTACCACCATAAACAATTCTAGTAGTATCCTCAGTTGGAGCAGAAAATTCTATTGCTCTAACTAAAACTTCAACAGGGTTTTGTCCAGTTTTTAATGCAATGATTTCAAAAGCAGTTTTTACAGTGTTTAGTAATTTAGTTTTCTTACCAGTCATTCTACCAGTGTTCTTTGCATATTTTTTTCCAAAGTGCATTGATTTGTTGATTAATCTCTCAACAATGTTAACATCTGCTTTATTGAATCGCTTTAGTGCTGAACGACCATAAGTGTAAGGTAAGATTTGTTTTCTCAAAGAGATGGCAGTTTTTAATCCAGGATCTTTAACCTCGATATCAGATAAATCCCATTTTCTAAATAATAGTAAATTTTTAGTTTCAGCCATTTCTATCTCCTTGGTTTCTCCTTCTTACCAATAACTAATTCATGTAAGGATGTACCGTTAACTTTGAAAACTTTGAATCTAACACCAGGAATATCTCCCATTGCACCACCTTGTGTTGCACCCATACCTTGAATGTGAACTTCATCGTGTTCATCAATGAAATTCATTGCACCATCTCTTGGCAAAAAGGCTGTTACTGTTTTTCCATTTTTAATTAATTGAACTCGCACACATTTTCTGATAGCAGAGTTTGGCTGTTTAGCTGCAATACCTACTTTTTCTAAAACAATACCACGTGCTTGTGGTGCTCCTCTAAGAGGATCAGATTTTACATCAATACCTAATTTTCTTCTTTTGTAAGTGGAAATTGCCCATCTTTGTTTCTTCTTTTTAATCGTAAGAACTCTGCCTGCAAATAATCCTAGTGGTGATTTTCTCATATCCTACATCTCCATGGTAGCCCGTTCCGGGCTATTAATCAATACACTGGTAATACCGAAATATCGTTTTGCTAGTAGTCTTGCCTTCTCAGCATTTCTACCTTCACGACCAACTACAATTCCTTTCTTTCTTGGATCGACCATAACTATTGCCTGTTTTGTACCATCAGGTCGTGTATTTATTTTTACTTCAGAAACTAATTTTGAATTAAGCAAACTGGACAAGAATTTTGCAGGATCATCATCAAATTCTACCAATTCAACATTTCTTTTAACAATATTTTGTAATGATTTGATATGTACACCGCCCTTGCCAATTGCAAGTCCCATTTTACCAGTATTAACTACAAAAATTACTCTATCTTGTTTTTCATCATCTACACAATCACGTGCTGTTGCACCAGTAACATTTTGGAAAAGAGACATCATTCGCATTTGATCAGTTGTGAGTTTAATTGATTGTGTCATTAGAATTCCTTTTTATGTTTAGACAAAAATGTCTCATTTAAATTTTCATTAAGAATACAGTTAAGCAATTTTTTCCTCAACTACTGTATCCTTTAAAATTGATTTGATGCTTGCATCGTCTAGGGAAGTAAATGAAATGGTTGTAATTCTAAATTGTAAGCCACATAATCTGCCTAATGCGACTGAAGTTCCTTGAAAGTTTACTAAAGGTATTTTTTCTTTTTTTGCATCTGATTCAATTTTCTCAAACATTTCTTTCTTGATTGATTGAGATAGTACAATTAGTTTGGAATTTTTCAGAGAGGTCAAAACTTGTTTTGTGCCCATTGTTAGTTGATCTTCTTTTCTAGCATCTCGTAATGATTTTTCAAGTATCTTACTCATGTGATTTCCTTAAGTCGATCGTCTTGTGAGGGCTTTATAGGTTTATTGAAAAATTAAGCGTGGATATAAGAGAGTTAATTTTGTAAACCAAATAAGGAACTCAAAGTGGAAAACAGATTACCTATTTCATCAAAAAAATTACTTGAATTTTGTTTTTCAGAATTTTCTAAAAAGATTTTTTCAGATTCTAGGGATTTTTGATTAGAGATATTTTCAGTTCCAAATTCAGAATTATTCCCAGAGACATCAATATTTGAAGATAATACAATCTCAAGGTTTGCTCTAGCAGTTAGATAATTTGGATTTTGTTCCAAGACCTCATCATACAACAAAATTGCATCTTTGAAATCACCTAAATTCGCAAGTGCATTTGCCTTGTTATTTTTTGCA
>CALFHG010000045.1 GCA_937875805.1 uncultured Nitrosopumilaceae archaeon | reverse complement strand
GCTCCAAAGTCATGATTAATAATTTGAAAGGACGAATTAAGTTGTTATGATCAGAATGTTTTCATCGGAGACTGTTTCAAAGATTCAATAAGTTTTAGAACTTTAAAAGGTAGTTTGCCAAAATCAATATCTTTTTCACAAGATAACAACAATACATCATCTCCATTCAAAGGGAAACTCATGACGATGACTTTATCTCGATAAGACATTGAAAAATGCACTTTGCCAAATTCTCCATCAAACTCATGTCTCATTCTTACACGTAATGCAAGTTCCATGAACATCATTTCATCTTGTTTTTGGGATTCTAGGGACAACATGCCATCTTTCATTCCGCCAGCTGTAAGATGGCCTCTACTATTGATGAGCCTGGCTGAACGCATTTTTGAGTCTAAAGCAATAATTTTCTGGCATAGTTTTTCAAGATCATCAATATTATCCATGAGTCTAATTTAGTAATCGAACTATTTATTGCGATCTGTAACAATGAATATCCATGCAAGAAGATTCTTCAAAAAATATTACAGATTACTACAAACATTTATCGTTATTTTGGACTGACATTATACATTTGATGTCCAGTAAACCGCAGGCATTAACATCAACAGGACCTATGAGGGCATTTGCTACCAATTCAAAGAAGGTAACTACAGAATTAATTGAAATTAACGAAGATTTAATTGGATTCAATGAATATCTTACAGAATATTATAAACAATTAGCAAGTGCTTGGGAAGTTGCTCAAAAGAAAGTCAATCTAAAAGCTCCTGAAGTACCACAAGATGTAGAACAGATTGATGCTTTCAAAAGAATATGGATAGATATTTTTGATAATGATTTTACTGAATTGTTTGACTCAAAAGCATTTGGAGAAAATTATGGAAAACTTGTTTCAAAAGAGCTTGAATTAACTAAACATTGGAATAACATTACAAATGTAATTTTACAATCAGCAAATCTTCCCAGTAAAGAAGAAATTGATGAAGTATACAAAGAAATGCACTCACTTAAGAAAAGAGTAGGCAAGCTAGAATTAGAATTAAAGAAAAAAGAGATGTCAAAAAAATGAACACTGAATCAAGAATAGATCCAAAAATTATAGAAGAGATGTTAAAATTTACTAAAAATGTAATGGATGCTCCAAAATTGGTATCAGCTCCAGATGAAATTAGTTTAGAAGTAACACCACACGATATAGTTCATGAATTAGATAAAACTAGGTTAATGCATTACAAGCCACTTACAGAAAAACAATACAAAACCCCCTTGCTAATTTCTTATGCATTAATCAATAGATATCACATATTAGATATTCAACCAGAAAAAAGTTGGGTAAGGAATCTACTGTTACAAGGATTTGATGTATACATGTTAGACTGGGGAACACCAACTAGTATGGACAAGTATCTAGATTTTGATGATTACGTAAATGGATATTTGGATTCTGCTGTAGAACATATCAAAAATGAATCATCAAATGAAAAAATTTCAATTCAAGGGTATTGTACCGGAGGAACAATTGCAACTGCATATGCAGCATTACATCCAGAAAGTGTAAAAAACTACATTGCCACAGCCCCGGTAATTGACGGGTGGCGAGATACCACGGTAATTAGCAATCTTGCCAAACACATGGATGTAGATAAAATGGTAGATACCATAGGCAATATGCCTCCAGAATTCATGTACTATTGTTTCTCAGTTTTAAAGCCATTTGAGCAAGGAATTGAAAAATATGTGAAATTTTTCAAAAATATAGACAATAAGAAATATGTAGATAATTTCCTCAGAGTAGAAAAATGGTTAGGAGATACACCACCAATACCAGGAGAATTATTCAAGCAGTGGATCAAAGACATCTATCAAGATAATTTGTTAATTCAGAACAAAATGTATGTTGGAGGAGAACACATAGATTTGAAAAAAATAGACATGCCTACATTCACACAGATTGCAGTAGGAGATCATTTAGTTTCACCAGAATGTAGTATGCCTCTCCATTACGCCATTGGAAGTGAAGATAAGACCTTGAGAATGTATCCAACGGGACATGTAGGTATGATAGCTAGTTCCATATCTCAGAAAAAAGTATTACCTGAGCTAGGAAAATGGTTATCTGAAAGATCATAAAAAAAGAAAAAAATTAAAAAAATAGGTTATCCACTAGTTTGTTTTTGTAGTGAATACAGAAATCCAAGATTGTAGAATGTTTCTATTTAGGTCAGCAAAGGATTTTACATTATCGTTGAATGTTTTAATATTCTGTTGTGTTGAATCCATAGTTGCAAGTGTTACTTGATTTTGTATGGATGCTACCTTTACAAATTCTTCAGTAGTATCATGAATCATCTTCAATGTTGCTTCAGGAATGTTTGCTGCAATACCTGTTTTTTGTGCATATTCTTTTTGTAGTGAGATAGTTGAATCTACTATGTTTTCATATGCTTGTAGGTATTCCTGTTGCACATTAGTAATTGATTGATGATATTGAGGTACTGATTGTCGAATACCCATGAAGAGTTTATCTACATTTTCTTGATATGCAGAAAATACATCTTGTGATTTTGTTTGTTTTGTTTCGTTATTACTCATTGTTTCACCTCCTTATTTTTTGATTTTTTTGCTATTGGTAAGATAATGACTTGGACTAAATCACCATCGCCCAAACCAAGTGCATTGCGTTCAGCTTCAGGAATAGAGATTCTTCCATTACTACTGATAGTAGTTTTGTAAGCACCCCAATTCATGAATGAAGGAAGCATTTGGCCGATGCTAAACATTGTATCCATGCTTTTACTTTGCAAGGTAGACATGTTATCCATCACATTAGATTGAGTTTGTCGTGCATTATCAGAAACTCCCTTTAGAGTTTCCAAAGGATTGAATGTTTGACTAGATTGATTTGTCATCAAAGAGCCAAAATTTTTCATAAATTCTGCTTGAGCACGTCCACTTTTTTGAATCCAAGATTTGAACATCTCAGAAGGATCGTATAGGTTTTGATTACCGCTCATAGGTAATCATTGGAATAATTAGTATTTAAAGGATCTAAATACCATTTAAAAATTCTAAAACTTTGGAAGCAAAGATGTCAGGATCTTGAACATATGGAGTATGGCCACATCCATCCATTTTAAAAAATTTACAATCAGGAATGGATGAAACAAAATCATTTGCATGTATAATTGGAATAACAGGATCATTTGCACCCCAAATTATCAGAGTGGGAATTGTGATAGATCCAAGTTTTGTAGTAATTAATTCAGAATTCTTTAATCCCAAAACTGTCGACATGAATGCAATCTTTGCATTAGGTAACTTCATTCGCTCAATAAAACCAGTAATAATTTCTTGTGAAACTTCTTCTCCAGAAGCCTCCATTAATTCAAATGCATTTTTGGCAGTCAGTTCGTTAGGGTATAATGCGGCCATAACATATGCATCAAGGGCAGGAGTGGATTGTGTCATAGATCCCGCAGGTGAAGTAAGAACGAGTTTCTTAATTTCATCAGTATGCGATGAAGTGTAATTAGCTGCAATTTGACCTCCTAACGAAGAGCCAATTAAATTTGGATGAAAGATTCCAGATTGTGTAAAAAATTTCTCTAAAAAATCTATAAAAAATTCAGGAGTATAATCAAGGTGTGGTTTATCACTTAATCCGAATCCTATCAAGTCAGGGGCAATCACACGATAATTTTTTGAAAAATATGGAATTACATTCAACCACCTTTCAGATGATGCACCTAATCCATGAAGTAGAACAAGAGTATTTTTTGAATTACCTGATTCCAAATATCGGATTTTATGCTCATCAATTTTAATGAATTTCTCTTCCACTGTTTTAGCAACAATTATCATCACTAGATAAGTTTTAATGAATTTGGCGATCAGTAAGATAAAAGATGATCAATATTTTTAGAAATAGAAGTATGTTTTTTAGTATCGATATTGGAGCACATCTGTGATCAAAAAGAAAATTTCAAAAATATTAGTTCCATTAGATGGTTCTAAAAATTCGATAAGAGGATTAGAGATGGCCATCACCCTAGCCAGGAATTGCAAGGCTACAATTACTGGGATTTACTCAATTTATGCTCCCCCACACTCAGAATTTAGAGGAGTAGGATCAGTAGAAAAATCACTTAACGTACAAGTTAAGAAATTCATGGAAGAGGCAAAAACAATGGCAGCCAAAAATGGAATAGTGTTTAATGAAAAAATAGCTAGAGGTGAAATTGGATATAATATCATCAATCTTGCTCACGGAAAAAATAATTTCGATATGATTGTGATGGGTTCACGCGGAAGAAGTTCCACTAAAGAAATGTTCTTTGGCAGTATTTCAAATTATGTCATACATACATCAAAGATCCCAGTTGTAATTGTAAAATAAATCACATTCCACATTTTTTAAAATATTTTTGATGATATTCTTCGGCTTTGTAAAATGTGGGAGCAGGAACAATCTCAGTTACAATCGGAGTATCATATTGTCCAGAATTATCAAGAGATTGTTTTGATTTTTCAGCAAGTTCTTTTTGCTGATCATCATGATAAAAAATTGAAGAACGGTATTGTATTCCCACATCAGGTCCCTGGCGATTCAATGTTGTAGGATTATGGTTTTTCCAAAATACATCAAGTAATTCTTCAAAAGATATTTCTGCAGGATTATATTCTACCTGAACAGCTTCTGCATGTCCTGTTTTATCAGTACAAACTTCTTCATAAGTAGGATTAGTTAATTGACCACCAATATATCCTACTTGTGTAGATGTGACACCTTTAGTTTTAGCAAGTAAATCCTCAACATGCCAAAAACATCCCGCACCAAACGTTGCTTTCAATTCAATTATTGTGAATCAACATCAGATTAAAACTATATCATAGAAATGATCAATTAATAACAACAATTCCTTCTTGTATTAGGAATTTTAAAGAATTTACAAACTCATCATCAGATATTTTTTCTTGAGACCACCGATCAGCATCATCTCTTATCCATTGGGGTATTTTATCATTAGAGGTATTTTCAGATGAGGGAATGTTTGAAATTATAATGATATTATTTTCCAACATAAATTCAATTCCAGTTACAAAAGTAGAATCAGGGATTGAACCAGTAGCCCACCACCCAGCATTATTTCTTATCCAATCAGGCATGAAAATTGGTTCTTCTAATCCTACGGCTTCATAAATTGATGAATATTCGGAATAGTTAGTGTCAAACCATTCTTTATAATTAATTTCATTATAGTATCGGTCAACATAACTTTGAGGGAATTTAGATTCATCAACAAAAGGTGCAGGGATTTTTAATTTTAATGAAGGTGTTGAGTTTGATGTTGGTTCTGGTGTGGGTTCTTGTGTCGAGGATGCAGTAGATTCCAAGTATTTCACCACAGTTTCTTTGTTAGTATTTTCAGAAGTAACTTGAATTGGATAATTACCATAAGAAGTCCATAATGGACCACCTACACGAATTGAAACAGAAAAACTGCCATCAGTATTTGACATTGCTGGAGCAACAGCAACAAAAGTAGATCTGACAGGATCAAAAATAACTACACTAATTGATGTTACAGGTAGTTCAGTAGACACAATTCCAGAAACAAGTATTGTGTCACCATCATAATAAACAGATTTATCAGTTGTAATTTCAACTACTTCCCCAAAAGCAGAAAAAGGGATTAATGAAAATAATAGTAAAGAGAAAATTACAACATGCTGAATCATATTAGAAAAGAATTCGAGACATAATTAAAGAATTTCCCAAATATAATTATTTTACATCAGTAAATATTTCAACTACTTTTTTAGCTAAATTTTCAATATTGACAGAAGGTTCTGCAGAAATTAAAAGTAAGATCTGTGTAATCGGGAATGGGAAACTTACTAAAACTGCCTTATCACGTCTTGCAGCAATGTAATTTATTGGCCCTAGACTTTCATCAAATTCTTTTCGTATTGATGCTTTTGAAACAAAATCAAAAAATGACTGTAATTTAGTCTCATCTCCTTCATAAGGAACAAGTCCTTCCTTAAAACCACCTGCAATTAATTTACCATCTTTGTCGACTATTCCTGCAAAACGGATTTCAGATTCTTCTAACAATTTAGCACATTTTTTAGTATACAAAGTAGTATCAGTCATAATTTTAAGATGAAATATCAAAAATAAAAACCTAATCAATTTCAAAAGACCAAAAATAGTATTAATTACAAAAAAAAGATACCAGATTGGTCATCAAGTTAAAGAGAATTCTACATGAAATTAATATGCTAAAACTACAGATAAGAAATTGTTGAGATCATTATTAATTGGAATTATTGCAGTAATGTTGGTTGGCAGTTTTAATACTCAAAGTGTTTTAGGACACCAGCCATATTTTGAGGTCAATACAGCAGAAGATGTTTTAGAATTTTGTGAGTTTTATTATGAAGAATACATACTGTTAGGATTAGACATGTTATTGATTCAACATCCACAATTTCCAAATCTGAGGGCATGTAGTATTCTATACGATCACATTGCATGGAATAGTCAACACCAATTAAGAGACATTGTATTAATTGCAGAAATTAAAAAATATTTAGGAAGTTCAGATTTTATACAAGAAAGACACAGTGAATTCACAACATTTCCAGATTGGGTTAAAAAAAATGCAAGATCATGGGTAAATGGAGAAGTAAAAGATAGTTCATTTGCATATGCAATAAGATCACTGATAGAAAACAATGTGGTATCGCCACCCGTTATTGACAATATCAGTAATAGAAGTTGTA
>CALFHG010000044.1 GCA_937875805.1 uncultured Nitrosopumilaceae archaeon | reverse complement strand
TATTTTTTACCAACAATCAATACATGCCTAAATCATGGGATGTTTTGTTTTAAATTAAATAAAAACAATAAATAAAAACAAAAATGGCTGTACTTTATGGGATGTATTTTTTGTGATATTTTAGATGGAAAAAGAGATGGACATTTTTTGTATGAGGATGAATCTCACGTTGCATTTTTAGACAAATATCCCATTGATGTAGGTCACAGTTTAGTTATTCCAAGAAAACACCATGAAAGGATTACAGATATGGATTCAAAAGATGTTGGAAATATCTTTTCCATAGTTCCAAAAATTGCCAAGGCGATTTTAGATGCCACAGGAGCTGACGCATTTAGTCTTGGACAAAATAATGGTAAAGCAGCAAAACAAATAATTCCACATGTCCATATTCACATCATTCCAAGATACAACAGTAAAGGAACAGTGTGGACCAAACGTCAAATTTCCAGTGATGATGAACTTTTAGAATTAGCTAAAAAAATACGATCTTATTTAGCATGACCAGGATTATATCTCAAAATTGCTCCAACTTTTCCTAAACTTGAAAGCATATTTCCATGCTCTGCACTTCCAGAAATAACTTCTAATTGTGCACCTACTTTTGATGAAAGAATTTGTAAATAATCCACAATATCTTGTTCGTGGACTTCAACTTCCATTGCATCACATTCTGGACAGGGTTTTGATGTGAATTCTCTCTTTTTTGGAATAACTAGTGGTCTTTCAACAATCTCTTCTTGAGGATGTTTGCAACGTTTGCATATCCCCTCAACTCTATGCAGATTTGTATTATCTGTAATTAACACAGTTTGTGCCACATTGTTTTTTAGAAATTCAATTACTTCTTGCAATCCATAAGATCCCTTTCCTGTGTTTGTATTAATTTCTCTAAACAAGTCTTCAACCATTTTTTTCTCCTCAACTAGTCTGAAATTACCTAAAATATCTGCAGATTTTGCAAAAGCTTCTCTGATACCTTCAGCTCCTGCATATGATGAATCAATCGTATTGATGATGTTATTTTGTAATCTATATTCTAGATATTCTCCGTTGATAAAATCTTCTTTTGTAGGGCCAGGGCCAGAAATAATTAATCCTTTTACGGGGTAAATATCAATAAAGTATTCTCTAGTAACTTGTGCAACCCTGTTGTAAAAATAACTTAATTCCATCTCTCTTAATTTCTGAAATCTTTTTGCAGACTGTCCCCCTTGTCTGTGCTTTCCTGCAACTCCAGAACCTGTCTGTCCTAAAACTTCAATTTTATCACCATATAACAATCCCCATCCGGCATCTTTTGCATCAATTGCAAGAAATCCAATTAGGTTGTCATCCTTTAACATATCCTTTAGAATATCTACATGAAAATGATCATCACATCTGTACAGATATTGATTCAAATCTTTCGGAGGATCAATCTCCCAAATTGTCACCACCTCACTTCCTAGAGGACCGCCTTCTTCAGGAGGTAATGCTCCACAAAACACTACCAATCCTTTCGCAGGAGTCTTTTTGTACATCTTTAATCTTTGAACGACTTTGCCCAAAGAATCAACTACGTGGGATCTTGTTAAATCAGATTTTATATTATCTGCAGTTCCTTGCTCTTGTTGTAGTGAGCCAATAATTTCGTGTAGTTGTTTTCCTTTTGGGATATACACTGTAATTAATTCAGTACCTCTGCCTGATTTTTTAGCTAATTCTTCCAAAGTCTTTCTGATTTTGTATATTTTAACAGAATCTTGTTTTTCAATGTCAATCTTAGGCATTACATATTACCCCTGAATTGTGAATATATCTTTTTGATTATTTTTTTTAAAATCATAACTCATCAAATGTTTTAAGAAATACTTCTAAAGGTTGATTTCCTCTGATTTTGATTATTTTTTCCCCATTAAAGACCAAAAATGATGGAGTTGCATCAATTCCTATTTCCTTTCCAAATTCATGAATTGAATTAACTTTGTTTTGGTATTTGTGTTCATCAAGACATTTGTTAAATTTATCTGAATCTAAATTTACAGTCATTGCAAATTCATCCAAAGACTCTCTTGTAATCCATCCTGTTTTTTCTCCTCCCCAATTTTTGTACAGTTCATCATGATATTGCCAATACTTTTCTTGATCTTCAGCGCAATATGCTGCCTCTGCAGCAAGAAGTGAATCAGGACCATTTAATGGAAAATCTTTGAAAACAAGATTAACTTTACCAGTTTTAATAAAATCCTCGTTGATAATATCTAGAGTATTTTGATGAAATTTATAACAAAATGTGCACTGATAGTCCCCCCATTCTAATATTGTAATTGGAGCATTGTGATTTCCCATTATTGGGGAACCACCCTCAATTAATTTTTGCACAGTAAGTGAATTAGATTTAGATTCTGTTTCAGGATAAAATGACAAAAATGCTCCAGTAATGATACCAATAACAATTGGAATTATCAATAAATATAATTTTATCATGTTGAAACAAATTTTGTTTCTAGTAAATATCTTCTCTGAGACGTATCTCAACAAATATTAGATTTTTAATTATCTAAGAGTAGAAATACTAGTTTTAATATTAAATTTTATGAAACCCCAGAATCTAATTATTGGTCTTGTCATTATACAATTAGTTCTAATTTTTTCAAGTTTTTCAATATTACTTGTAATGAGTTTGCAAGAAGAAGATTTTGCAGATTATGTTAATACTGCAGGCAAAAACAGATTTTACACTGCCATTATTTTACACGAACTAGATGAATTCTCAAACGGAATAATTTCTGAATCAGATGTTGATTCACTGTATAATGAATTTTATGAAAACATTCTACTTTTAAAAAATGGTGGAACAATACATGAACATGAATTAGATCCTTTGTCAGACATATTTTATGATGACTTGATATTAGTTGAAAATAAATTTGTAGAGTTTCATGATATTGCAGAATTATTAAAAGAATCTAAAAAAACAGGAGAAATTCTACCTGAAATATTTTACATTGAACATCAAAGAGTTGAAGTAGAGTTACTTGATGCGTCTGAAACATTAACTGTTCACATTACTGAAGAATTTGAAAAAACAAAGCATTTACAAGAAACCTTGGAAATTGTTTTACCAATACTTAATGGAATTGTGTATGTTACAATGATGTATGTGATTTTTAGAACACTGAAAAAAGAAGGAAAACAACTACAAAAACTAGAAAAACTATACACCATTGGTCAAATGGCATCTAGACTAGCTCATGATTTACGAAATCCAATTACAGTAATAAAAGCAAGTCTTGACTTTTTACAAATGAAATATCCTGAGGACAAAATCATACAAGAAAGATTTGTCAGAATGAATTGCTCTGTTTTGGACATGAATCACATTATTGAAGATGTTTTAGAATTTGCAAAGGCAAAAGAGTTAAACCTAGCAAAACATTCGATTTTAAAAATTCTAAGTGAATCGGTTTCAAGTCTAAACGTGCCTGATGGAGTAGTTATAGAATTACCAAAAGGCGATGTCGAGATGAATTGTGATGAAAGAAAACTTCAGGCTATTTTTGTCAATCTCGTCGTAAATAGCTTTGATGCTATGGACAACAAGGGTAAAATTACAATCAAAATAGATGATGAATCAGATTTTATATCAATTCACATAAGTGATTCAGGTTCAGGTATTCCTGAGGACATTATATCCAAAATCTTTGAGCCATTATTTACTTCAAAAAATACAGGAACAGGTTTAGGATTAGGAATTAGTAAAAATATTGTGGAGCAACATGGAGGTAAACTTTCTGTCAAAAATAATCCTACAACATTTACCATAAAATTGCCAAAAAAATGAATGTGAAATATAGTATTGGTAATATCAACAAAGTCTAAATTATAGCAATCTAAATTTTACATGTTATGGAAATATCTAGTAAAAACGTTGTAGATGGAACAGCACGTTCTCCTCATAGAGCAATGTACAAAGCTATGGGGTTAGATGACAATGATCTTAGTAAACAATTCATCGGAGTTTGTCATACAGGAAATGAGGCAACTCCTTGTAACATATTATTACCAAAATTAGCTGAAGAGGCAAAAAGAGGAGTGGCAGAAAATGGTGCAACTCCAAGAATATTCTCAACTATTGCAGTAAGTGATGGAATTGCAATGGGTCATGAAGGAATGAAATCTTCATTGATTTCTCGTGAAGTTATAGCAGATTCTATTGAATTAATGGTAAGAGCCCATCAGTACGACGGTATTGTAGGAATTGCAGGTTGCGATAAAAGTTTGCCCGGAACAATGATGGCAATGGCCAGATTGAATTTACCATCAGTTTTTGTATATGGTGGAACTATTATGCCAGGAATTCTAGATGGTAAAGAACTAACAGTAGTTGATGTGTATGAGGCAGTCGGAGCATATGATTCAGGACAAATTTCTTTAGAGATGTTAAAAAATATTGAAAATACTGCATGCCCAAGTTCAGGATCATGTGGAGGAATGTTTACTGCAAACACAATGGCATCCATTTCAGAAGCTATTGGACTAGCATTACCTGGAAGTGCCAGCCCACCAGCAGAAGATGATCGTAGAGGGAAAATGGTTTACGATACAGGTGCTGCATGTGCTAAATTATTAGAATTAAACATTAAACCAAGGGACATCATGACGTATGAAGCATTTGAGAATTCAATTGTAATGCTCAATGCAATAGGCGGTTCTACAAATGGAATTTTACATTTGTTAGCAATGGCAAATGAAGCTAGAATCAAATTAACATATGATGATTTTGAAAAAATTAGAAAGAAAACACCACACATTGCAGATATGAAACCTGGTGGCAGTTATGTGATGAATAGTCTTGATAAAATTGGAGGAATTCCATTTGTTCTCAAAAAATTGGCAGCTAAAGGATTGATAAACGGTAATTGTATTACGGTCACTGGAAAAACCATACAAGAAAATATCGATGCAATGAATATTCCAGAACCAGAACAATCAATTATTCGTCCTATTGAAAATCCACTTCATTCTGTAGGAACTGCAGTAGTTCTCAGAGGAAGCCTTGCCCCAGAGGGAGCAGTGATTAAAACTGCAGGAGTAGAAATGGCAAAGTTTACTGGTAAAGCCAAAGTGTACGATAGAGAAGAATATGCATTTGATGCAGTTGCCAAAGGAGATGTTGAGGAAGGAGATGTGTTAGTAATTAGATATGAAGGACCTAAAGGAGGACCCGGAATGAGGGAAATGCTTGCAACAACTGCAGCACTAGTAGGACAAGGGTTGGGCAAAAAAGTAGCAATGGTAACTGATGGACGATTTTCAGGAGGAACCAGAGGTTTCATGGTAGGACATGTTGCACCAGAAGCATATGTTGGCGGTCCAATTGCACTAGTGAGGAATGGAGATGAAATTACAATAGATACAGAAACTACAATTATTGATCTTCATGTGTCAGAAGAAGAAATGGTAAAAAGAAAAGAGGCTTGGAGAAAACCAGCACCAAACTACACATCTGGTGCATTGGCAAAATATGCAACTCTTGTAGGTTCAGCAGCACAAGGTGCAATAACTAGTGCAAATCCATAGAAAGGATAACTTGTCCACAAGCTTTATAGATCGCGATCTCAAATAATCTTTAGAGATAACAGGAAAAGGAATCAATTATGCTTATCAAATTACTGTTGTCTACTACAGATTAAATTTTAGTAAATGTTTTCTGCATTTTTTTATTCCTAATTTTTAAAATACGAGGTATTTTTGACTAAAGAAAAATGGTAGAGCATACAGGTTTTCAAAAAAATAACCCAAAGAGACTGGAACACGCTTAAGTTCATTATTCATATGTGATGATATGGATGAAGGACAAATTATAATTCCAATATTGATAGTTGCTGCAGTAGGGATTTTTGTGGGTTCTAGACTTTGGATCTTATTTAGAAAATAATCTTCTACACGCTTAAGTTCTAAAATCAATGAGGGGGATTCACTTTTTTGTTACTCTAATATACATAAGAAATCAAAATCATTCTATGACTAAATCAATTAGTTGCAAAGATGCAGGCAAAGATTGTAGTTGGTCAGCATCATCAACAACAAATAATGAAGAAGAATTGATGTCAATGGTTAAAGAACACGTTTTAGCAGAACATAAAGAAATTGAATTGAATCCTAAAAATATTGCAGGTATCAAATCACTGATCAAAACAACTAGAAGGTTTTGGTGGTGGGGCTAACAAGAAAGAAACCAATAATTGATTTCTAAAAAGGGTGAATATTTTTTTAATAAAAATTAGTAATTCTATTCAGAATTTTTTTCTTTTTTGTACTCTTGACGTCTTTTCTGGCTATTTCCGCCACCAGTATTATGTCCATGAGGTAATTTCTTAGTCATATCAATTATTTCCATATCGTTCATGTATACCTTTGTAGTTTCAATTCTAACAAAAATCAGTAATTCTAATCTCTATACTTTTCACTATATTTTAGCGCCTTATCCAAAGGTACAGTAATTATTCTATCAGAACCTTTACAATAATTTTTTCCTTTGTAATGTTTGTGGATTTTAACTTTGGCCATCATAACACTATCAATTCCATAGTTTCCATGATGATCTGTAATTTCTTGACTGACAATATGACAAGTTTTAAAAACATTACACCATTTACACATAATTTTCATTTTTCCATCATCAGTCATGACTTTGTACAAGAGTTTTGAACTTAAGATTCCTTACATGAAAAAAATATGAACAAGTAACTAAATGCACACTAGTGAAATAATTACATATAATTAGGCACAATATAACAACATCAAAAAGAACATAAT
>CALFHG010000043.1 GCA_937875805.1 uncultured Nitrosopumilaceae archaeon | reverse complement strand
CAATCACAGTATGTAATTTTTCAATATCTATTTTTTTAAGATTAATTCTTTGTAACTCACTTGCAATTCGAGATTGTTCCCCACCTGCATAGTTTTGTTCAACAATAGAAATTCGATCATTAATAGAATCAATGTGAGACTCACTAGTACTAATTTCAGATTCAATCATATTATTTCTAATAGTTAAATCAGAAACTCGCTTTGCTAATTGCTGTTTCATGTTAAGAGCAGAGGAGATTCTAGATTTTAAGTTAGAATGATTTTCAGTTGCAGAAGACAAAGATTGTTCAGATAATGAAAGTCTATCAGTGTTTAATTGGATGTTATTTTCTAATTTTTTAATTTCTTGTTTTCTGTTTAGCATTACTTTTTTGACCAAACTAATTGATTGGAATAAGCCATCAATATCACTACTTAGAGAAATTAGTTTTGTGAGTTTTGAGATTTTAGAGTTATTATCAATTATGACAGTGCCCCCTTTGGCTTCAAAGAACTCACCGCCAATAGTTACTGCCTTGTAACCAGATTGAGACAGATTGTATGCAGATTCCCTAGTCTCAGTAAGTATGACATTTCCAAATAGGAAAGTTTTGAGCGCAGAATAGGCAGGATCACATTTTACATTATCAGATAAGACACCCAATACTCCAGGGTCTTTTGGAATAGTTAATTGGAATTTTGGAATGGCATCAAGTGGAATAATTTTTAGTTTTGGAAGTTTTTTGTTTCTTGCAACTTCGGCAATTCCAAGTAAGGTTGCAAAGTCTTTAACAACAATTGCTTTAATCCAATCAGAGCTTACTGCCAAAACAGAACGCTCATATTTTTTATCCCATGAAATCATTTCATATACTAATCCTACAATACCAAGACGTTCTGCATCTTCATTTAATTTTGCAACAGTATAATCCTCATGCATGAATCCCTTTACAGTTTTAATTTTTGATTCATAACGTGTTGCTTGTTGATCTGATTTTTCAATAATTGTTGCCCATTCATCCATATCGTTAAGAATGTTAGATTTTTTTGTTTGATATGTTTTAATTCTAGATTTTAATTCAATAATTGTTGCGCCATTATTTTTTATTAAAGATTCCAATTGAGAATTTGCAGAATTCAGTTCTTCAATGGCAGATTCTGTTTCGTTTAGTTTAGCAGAATTAGTTTCAATAATTTTTTTAGATTGTTCTTTTTCATGCTGTATTTTAGAGAATTTTAATTTTGCAGCATTGAGTTGTGCATTAAGTGTTTTAATTTTTTCATCAATTTCAGATTTTTTACTAGCAGCTTCTGATTGCTCTGCTAAAACTTTTTGTCTTTGGGAATCTACTAATTCAAGTTCTTTGCCAATATTATTTTTCTTTTCGTTTGTTTCTTGTATTGATTCTTTTATTTTTTGAATTTGAGTGTCAATATTATTTCTAGCAGTATCAATAGATTCTAATTCTATTTTTAGTTCAGGAATTCTTCCAGTAATTCTTTCAATTCTTTTTTGAGATGCAGATATGGCACTGTTGTGAATTTCATATTGCTCCATAGCAGCAGCAATTTCAGTATCCAATGCAGATTTTGTTTGATTGTAACTATTAGCTTCCCCCATCAATTTTGATCTTTCAGTTTCAAGGGATTCAATTTCTATTCTCAGCGTAGCCCTTTCTTCATCAAATTTTGTTACTTCTGCAGTTAAAGTGTGTAAAGTGGTCTCTTTGGAGATCTTTTTACTAGTAATTACTCTCATCCTATTAGCGGCATCTATTGCTTTGTAGCGATTTAACTCACGTTCTAAAATATCATGACGTAATTTTTGATTTCGTTCTTCTTCAAGTTCATCAATTCTCTTTTTAATTTCACCCATTTTTGCAAGAGCAATTTCAAGTCGTCTATCAGCCTCATCTAGTTGTTTTATTGATTCAACTTTTTTATCATCAAAGTATGAAAGGCCTATCAAATCCTCAATAGTTTTTCTTTTTTCTTCTGAAGTGAATTCAGAAATTCTAGTTACAGTTCCTTGTTGTACAGCATTTAGTTGACCCAAACCAGCATTTGCCATATCAAGTAAATCAAGAATATGACTTCGATTTGTTTTCTTTTTATTTAGATAGTATGTGTTTTCTCCACTAGCATCCATTTCTCTTGTGATTTCAACTGCATCAGAATCTACTGGAATTTTTCTATCAGTATTATCAAAGTGAACACTTGATCTTGCCATTTTTGGCCCATGTCTTGCACCTTCAATATCATGAATTAAAGATCGTAATTTATCAACTCTCATTACTTTTGGTTTGTTTTCACCCATTGCAAAAATAATTGCATCTAAGATGTTACTTTTGCCAGAACCATTAGGACCAGAGATTGAAACAAGTCCGGGTTCAAACTGAACAACAGTATTCTTAAATCCAAATGATTTGAATCCAAAGATCTCAACTTTTTTAACATGAACCAATGATGATAATATCTCACCATGTAGGATAATCGATGATTAACAAGTTTAGTTGACAGAATTGATTAATTTTTCTTGTTGTGTTATGATATTTTTCGTAGCGGTAGTAATTAGAATAATAATTTTCAAAAAAAATGATCGCATCATTACGCCTACTATAATTACTAAGAACCAATTCTAAAATCATGGTCAAGCTTGGATTAATACAAACTACATCACAAAGTACAAATCAAAAAGGAATTGCGCAAGCTGTAAAAATTCTTAAAAAATTAGGAAGAAATAACACAGACATTGTATGCCTGCCAGAGCAATGGCTCAAAAATAATGAGATCAGTGATTTTGATTTAGAGTTTTCAGATTTTAAGAAAATAGCAAAAGAATTTTCCATGACCATAATTCCAGGAGCATTTTATGAAATTACCAAGGAAAAAACATCAATTATTTCACCAGTCATTGGACCAAATGGAGAATTCATAGGCAGACAGGAAAAAATTCACCCTTTTGACTATGAAAAAGACAACGTAAAGCCTGGAAATGAGACTAAAATATTCAATACAGCCTGTAAATTCGGGATTGTGATTTGTTATGACATGGTATTTCCCAATGTAGCACATACGTTTGTAAAAAAAGGAGCCCAAGTGCTATTTTCTCCTAGCAGAATAGTCAAAAGAGGAATTCAGCCATGGCAGATGTATGTGCAGGTAAGAGCGCTAGAAAACAGAATACCAATTATTGCAGCAAATGTAGAAAGTCAACGATTTGGAGGGAGTAGCCTCATAGTAGATTTGTCAGAAAACAATAAAGTAGTAACAACCAAAGTTTTCAAATTAAATGGAGAATCAGGAATATCCAAAGAATTCAATCTAGACAAATATGAGAAGAGCAGAAAAAGTAGATTTTTAGATTCTAACAAGTTTCAATGACTAGTCGCCTGCAACAAATTTTTCACAAGCATCTTTTGCTTTAACATCAGAAGTTTGTTCTATAGGATGTTTCATCAAATATGCACTAGCAGGTTTGATTGGTCCACCAATACCTCGATCAAGAGCAATTCTTGCCAATCTAATGGCATCAATTACAATACCTGCAGAATTTGCTTTATCATCAACTTCTAAACGTACTTCCATATTATATGGAATATTTGCCCATTGTCTACCTTCAATTCTCATAAACATGAGTTTTGTATTACCTAAGAATGGAATAAAGTCTGAAGGACCAACATAGATTTGATCATCATCTAATCTTTCTTTGAGTTGACTTTGAACACTTTCAGTTTTAGAAATTCTTTTTGATGCTAATCTGTCTTGTTCTTTCATGTTTAAGAAATCAGTATTACCTCCAACGTTGATTTGGTATGTCTTTTCAATTTTTGTTCCTCTATCACTACAAAGTTTAGCCAAAGTTCTATGTACAATAGTAGCACCGACTTGTCCTTTGATATCATCACCAATACAAGGAACATTTGCATCCTCAAACTTTTTAGCCCATTTTTCATCGGATGCAATAAAAGACGGGATACAATTTACAAATGCAGTTTTTGTATCTAAACAAATTTGAGCCCAGAATTCAGTTACCTTATCAGAACCTACTGGCAAGTAAGATACAATAATTTCAACACCTTTTTCTTTGATAATTTGTTTTACTTCCTCAGCAATTTGTTCAGTAGTTTTAGTACTTGTAATAGGTTTGATTCTATTTTCCACCCAGACTCCCACACCATCTAGAATAGGACTCTCATAGATTTTAGCATCACTTTTTGGCAAATCATCTTTTGCAATCCAATCAACCATGTTGGGATATTCATAAATTGCCTCATGCAAAAACTTGCCAACTTTGTTTTCACCAACATCAAATCCACAAACAAAATCAATATCATGAATTCCATATCCGGCTAGTTTATCGTGAATAATCCCAGTTACTTCTTGGGAAGGATTTTTTCTATAATATTCAATTCCTTGAATTAATCCTGAAAAACAATTACCTATACCTACTAAACCAACTTTAATTCTATCAGTCATTTAAAATTCATTATTGTAAGGGAGGTTTAAAGTTTCCCTAGATAATTTAAAAGAATTCCAGTGTCAAAGGCAGAATTTTATATTCGGTACAAACATACAAAATAATCATGATAAATCCTGGCCGCCCAGTAAAAGATATTCAGATTGATTCAACCACATCTTTAGAAAAAATTTTTGAAGAGTTGTCACAATCAGGTGGATTTGAATCAGTAAACCTATCTAGTGGCTTGGAAATTTTGACAGAAATGATTTCAGATAAACAATGTTTGAGATTTGTTTCATTTGTTGGTGCGGTCGTATCAACAGGGTTAAGAGGAATCATCAAAGACATGATCAAAAACAAATGGTTTGATGTTGTAATTACAACATGCGGTGCTTTAGATCATGACATTGCTAGACATTTTTCACATTACAAAGAAGGTGACTTTACAATGAATGATATGGAATTAGCAAATCAAAATATTCACAGATTAGGAAACGTTCTAGTTCCAATGGATAGTTATGGACCACTAATTGAGGAAAAGATGCAGGGATTCTTAGAAGAAGAATATCAAAATGGAATCAAAGAGATGACTACAGCTGAGATATGCAAAATGATTGGGAAACATTTAGGTGAAGATTCATTTCTTTATTGGGCATA
The DNA here is from genome assembly GCA_937875805.1 of uncultured Nitrosopumilaceae archaeon. GTDB lineage: Archaea > Thermoproteota > Nitrososphaeria > Nitrososphaerales > Nitrosopumilaceae > Nitrosopumilus. The sequence continues at coordinate 1,695 of CALFHG010000043.1, read as the reverse complement.
CAAAAATGATATCGACGTAGTAGTTCCAGGAATAATGGATGGTGCAGTAGGAAGTCAAATTTGGTTATTTACACAAAAACATGCCGATTTCAAATTAAACATAGTAGGGGATGCAAATTTGTTATCAGGTTTAATTTTCAAAGCAGAAAAATCAGGAGCATTCATGATTGGTGGTGGAATTTCAAAACACCACACATTGTGGTGGAATCAATACAGAGAAGGTTTGGATTATGCATTTTATATCACCACGGCTCAAGAATTCGATGGCAGTCTAAGTGGTGCACTAGTAAGAGAAGCAATTTCTTGGGGAAAAGTAACGCAAATAGCAAAACAATCAACACTACATGCAGAAGTGACAACAATTTTACCATTCATTTATGCTGCATTGCTTTCAAAACTACAAAAATAGTTTGAGATAAAAGCTATTATTTGATCAATATGTAAAATGATCATTGAGTCCTAAAATCAAAATTAGAGAAATTAAAAAAATAAATTTAGAAGGAGGTTATCTAATTGATGGATTTCCATCAGTAGGATTTACCAGTGCAATTGCAACTGAATCAATGATTCATACATCTCAATTTGAACTTGGAGGAGTAATTGATTCTGAAACTTTTCCACCAATGAGTATTGTCAAAGATGGGAAACCAAATTTCCCAACAAGAATTTTTGTGAATGAGGAATTAAAAGTGGGAGTATTTTTATCATATCTAACTCTAGATCAATCACTACATAGAATTACAGCAGAAACAATGTTGTCATGGGCAAAACAACACAAAATAAAATTAATTATCAGTAGCATTGCAATAAAATCACCAACAGGTGATGAAGAAATGATTGGTATTGGAAGTACAGATTCTGCAAGAAACAAAGTGAGGGAAGCAGGACTCAAAGTTTTAGATCATGGGACAGTTCCAGGGATTCCAGGAATACTACTGAACGAAGGAAGTATGTCAAATCAAGACGTCATTGTAATAATTTTCCATACCAATGGAGAAGGGCCAGATTTCAAATCAAGTGCCAAATTATGCATGGCAATGTCAAAATTAATTCCAAGAGTATCTTGTGATATTCCATCATTACAAAAAGAAGCCGAAAAGGCAGAGAGTATAATTAAAGAAGCACAAGTAGAGTCAAAAGATCTCAAAAATTCCATGTATAGATAGTATTTTTCAATCAAGTTTATTTCATAATTAAATAACATCAAAAAGTAATGACTGAGATTATTGAATTTGCAATTATAGTGATTGTAATTTCGGCATCAGGAGTAATGGCTCCAGGGCCACTCTTTGCAGCAAATATTTCGTACGGATTACGAGAAGGAGCAAAGTCAGGTATCAAAATGGCAATAGGTCACACAATTGTAGAGTTTCCATTAGTTATTCTATTAGGGATTGGAGTATTTTCATTAGAAATATTTCCAGAATTTAGAATGATAATATCCGTAGTTGGAGCAATTACACTTTTTGTTTTTGCACTAGTTCAAATCAAAACAGTGTTACAAAATAACAAAAATATTACATCAACACCAAAACATGGTCCATTAGTTACAGGAATAATTCTCAGTGCATTGAATCCATTTTTTATAATATGGTGGTTAACAATAGGATTCAAGTTAATTTCTGATGCGATGTGGATATGGGCATTTTCAGGCATAGTGATTGTGTTTTTCTTACACATATGGATGGATTTTGC
>CALFHG010000042.1 GCA_937875805.1 uncultured Nitrosopumilaceae archaeon | reverse complement strand
TTTTGACAATTGATCTTTTAATTGGACTACGGATTTCAGATGGTTTTACAGCTCTCTCAGTAATTTTAATCCCATAAAGAAACCCCACAGCCATAGCAGGAAAAAACATGATATTGATAAGAATTGGAGATTCCTTGTTAATTGTCTCAATTTGAGGATGAAAAATTAGAAACAATAGAATAGCAAGGGAAGCTGAAGATGCAAATAAGATTAGACCCATATGACTACGTAAACTTGATTCTTGGTAATCATTCCAGTTGGACACTTTATCAATTCAAAAGAAAATAATTAAAAACCAAATCCGAAAATCATTTGGTTAAATTATCAATTCTGTTTACCCTTTTTTAGTGGAATCAATATAAAAAAATCATGAAAGGGGGAAGAACCACGATAATCATAGGCACCATTATTGGAATATTTGGCTCTATTTTCCATTTACAAGGAAAATCCATGGTAGGACCAGAATCATCATTCATGTATTCAAATCCAGAATGGATCAGTTACGGCTTGCAAATGATAATTGTAGGAATTATCATTTTGAGTGTAGGATTTGTGATTCTCAAAAAAAATTAATTTGTTACACGAAGAGTAATTGTGCTTTTAATTTTTGGTAATTTTCTAATTTTTGACATAATTATCTTATTGATTTGAGAAGCAGAATCAGTGACAAATTCAGCTACAATGTCATAACTACCATATGTAATCAAGCAATTTTTGATTTCAGGGATTTCTTTTAATTTAGAATAAATAGATTGTTCCTCCCCAATTTCACAACTAATCAGCATATACGCACTTTCCATCTAAATCATATGTTCTTAAAAACACAACAACTTAAAGACATCTAAAAAATTATGTTTCTCAAATAGATCTCAAAAACCAGCAATCATTGGATCTTGTGGTTTCATTATTTCTCTTAACAAGATAGTTGCAAAAGATCCTCTAGACAATGAAAATTCTACCACATTATCATGTGCAGAATAATTGGAACAGTGTATTGCAGTTTGTCTAAAACCACCTTCGCTACTTGCTTCTTGCATTTCTTTAATGAAGAAATCTTTTGGTAAAATTTCCTCTTGTTCGAGAATTTTTGAAATTTGAAAATCAAATCGTGTTTTTTTGTAGTATGAATAACCAACAAAAGGTAATGCTAAATTCTGATCCATACCTTTGACATATTTTCCAATAATACCGTTATAATCAAAACAAACATCTCCTGATTGTGCTTCAAAAAGATCCTCGCCATCTAAAAATGCAGCACTAAGGGATTGATTAAAAATAAAAGATTGGTAAGCCTGAATGTAAAAACGTCTTAAAGAAACAGGTATGACCCTAATAGCACGTATTGGTTCTCCATGTTCAATCATTTCTTTTAGAACCATTCTTTCAATATCCATCTGAACTGGAACTTGATCAAAATATTGTTGGTAATTTGCCTTATCAGATAATTTTTGACGAATTTCAGTATTGTCTTTAGAATCATAAGAAGATGTAAATGACAAAATCAAATCAACAGCTTTGCTGAAATCCATTTGCAATATCGCCTTCCCAATAAGATGTGTGACTGGTCTTTTTGAACCAAATCGCTGATAGCCATAGAAATTAAGAATTTTTTCATACTCGGTAAAAGATTCTAAATTATTTTGGCATTCAGAAATTTTTAATTTAAAATGATTTCCAATCATATCTTTTTTTGACAGAGGTTTTTTTACATAACCTAAATGTTTTAGAGAATATTTATCACTTGAAAAATTCTCTATTGCTTTTCCTGTATGTCCAGAGCATACAAATTGTTCTGTAACAGCTGATGCATCTTTTAATCCAAGAGATTTAAGACGAAGACCTGTTTGTCTAAAAATTCCAGATAAGGCATGGTTAGTGTCAATTCTTTTCTTTTTTAATTTGTATACAGCATAACCATTTTGATCATTGATTGAGCTTTCTACCTTTTTAGAAATTAATTCAGTTACTTGAAAATCTTCAGGTTCAACTCTGATTTTTCCACCAATGCCAGAAAATTTTGTACTGTATACATCAATACCTATTTGAGAATCTAAATTAGGAATCACTCTATTGTCACTGTAACATATTTGCTAATGGCCACATCAGGCAATTGCGCACCAAGTAAAACTTTGTATGTACCAGGAATAGCATCTTCAGAAGTATTGATAGTGATAGAAATTGGACGTGGAGCATCAGAATCCAATTGGAATGTTTTAGGATCTTTTACTAATTCAAGATTCAAAAAGTTATGAGTTGAAGATAAAATTAACGAAACATCAAGGAGATCTTTTTGAGATAAAGAAGACACTACAAAATTAAATTCTTCTGAATTTCCAGGCGTAATAATTAAAGAATTTGAATCTAATTGAATTTCAAATGGTAATGGAACAGAAGTATCAACAACTCCAATATTATTTTCAGCCCATTCAGTAAACCAGATTTTTTCACCATCTATAGTAAAATCAAAGATTTGAGCAACCCCACAATTATCTAAAAGTACACCAGTTCCAGGATCACAGTCAGCCCAGCCAGGGTTCTTTGAAGGTACATGGTATTCTACAAGAGATTGAGAAATAGGATTCATTACAGAAATATTATTTCCAGTTTGTTCGTTGAAAACCAATCTACCTTGATCATCAGATTCAATCCAATATGGTCTGGATATCGGAGTTTTTACAACTCCAGTTTGATTACCATATGTACTCAATTGAGGATCAGATGTCACATATTGAACAAAGTTCTCAGTCATAGGATCAAAACTAAAGAATGATGATGATGTAGTATCTGCCAACCAAATTGTTCCATCATCAGCAACAACTATTCCATTTGGTGTAAGAAGGGTTTCAGGTAATTGATAGATTTCAATAAAGTCAAGTAATGGAAGGAATTTTTCATCAGAATTTGCAACAGATTGAAGATAAGCATTTTGATCAAACTTTACTAAAACTCCTCCTTGTTGAAACAACCAATTAGTATACCATACATTGTCATTTGCATCTATTGAAAAGTCTGCAGTTACAGAATCATCTACAGGAGATGGAATACTAAGATAATTTATTTCCTCACCAGATTGACTTGGATCTAGAAACGTGAGTTTGTTTCCAGTAAAATCATTTATTATTATTTGAGAACCATCAACGAATAGTTTTTGGGGCAAAGAATCTACCTCTGAAGGATAGCTCAATCGTTCATATTTTTCATCAATAGTTGAGAATTTCCAGATTGAATCATATGCTTCATCAGT
>CALFHG010000041.1 GCA_937875805.1 uncultured Nitrosopumilaceae archaeon | reverse complement strand
CCAACAATAAAATCATTAAAACAATTTTTTAAAATTTTACAATCAAAACCAAATGATGTTATTTCATTAGCAGGTATGGGTGTGGGATTTGGAAATTTGGGAGAGTATCAAGAGGCGATGACATATTTTGAAAAAGCAATCAAAGAAAAACCAAATAGCACTGTAATTAAAAATTATAAAGAATTTATAGAAAAAGTGATTACAAAATATCCATACACCCCAACAAACAAACCAGACGGGCTTGAAAATATACAAATCACGTCAATTCCACAATGGGTAAAGCCAATAGCAAAATGGTGGTCGGAAGGAAGTGTAGAGGATGTAGAATTTGCATCAGCATTACTATATCTAATTAATAATAAAATTATTCAAATTCCACAAGTTGAAACACATGGTGTTTCTGAAGAAAAAATTCCAGAATGGGTAAAAAAGAATGCAGGATGGTGGGCTAATGGTAAAATTGATGATAATGCTTTTGTTTCAGGTATTCAATACATGATAGAAACAGGAGTAATCACGGTAAACATTGATGTTGTAACTCAAAAATCACAAGAACAATTAGATAATGAATTTTATTTATTTGAAAAATATCTCAGAGACATCTCAAATAATATTTTAAAAGAAAAAAGATACATTGAATATCCAAATCCTAGTCAAGATGTAATAAAAAAATTCCTCAGAGACTACATTAAATGGAATTTTGAAAGTGAGGTGTCAAAAGCATCAAAGAATTTCCCTGATCCAACTTATGAGATAATTGATGAAACATACAACATCCATTACAAAGTGTACATTAATGAACAGCCAACAGGATTACCTTTAGATCATGTTAGTACATTAAAAAATTCTTTTGAATTTTGGGAAGAACAAGAATTAAACACCAATAATCAAAAAGCTAAAATGAAATTCGAAGTTACAAATCAAAAACACGAAGCTAATGTCTGGGTAACATGGGTAATTCGAGATATTGGTGAAGGCGTATTAGGACATGCCCATCTAGGTAAAGGAGTTGTAGAAGTTACATTAGGAGATTACAATTGTGATGGAAGTTTTCAGTTGTATGATGTAAAAAGTGTTGAAACTGTGATGACACATGAGTTAGGACATTCTATTGGATTGTATCATGTAGAAGAACAAAACAATATCATGTATCCATCATATTCTCCATCATATGCATATTGCCTACTCCAATTAAATTTCAATAAAACAGGACATTAAAAAAAATAAAAATTAGCTCAACCTACACACAATTAACCTTCAAAGAGATTGTAAAATCAATATTAATGAAAATAAATTATGTTAGATATTATGCTTAAAAGTACACAAGTAACTATACCAAAATGTCCTTCATGTTTAAACAAAAAAATAGTTACAGATGAAAATACGGGTGAATTATGTTGCGGAAAATGTGGATTGGTATTAAATGATAAAATTATAGATACAGGTGCAGAATGGCGTTCATTTTCAAATGATGAGGGTAACAAAGCTAGAACAGGAGCTGGAACATCACTAACAATGCACGATATGGGTTTGTCAACAGTAATTGGTGTAGCTAACAAAGATGCAACAGGAAAACCACTATCAGCTAGTATGAAGAGTTCTATCGAACGGTTAAGAACTTGGGATAGTAGAAGTCAAGCTCATTCATCTGCAGATAGAAATTTGAGACAAGCACTTAATGAAATGGATAAATTAAAAGACAAACTTGCATTAACTGATGCAGTAATTGAAAAAGCTGCTTATATTTACAGAAAAGCAATGGAGAGAAAACTAGTTCGTGGTCGCTCAATTCAAGGATTAGTAGCTGTTTGTCTGTATGCATCCTGCCGAAATACTGAAACACCCAGAACATTAGATGATATCGCAAAAGGGATCAATATTAGAAGAAAAGATGTCGCAAGATGCTATAGATTAATTTTCAGAGAACTTGAATTGAAAATGCCAGTAGTTGATCCGGTAAAAGGAGTATCAAGAATTGCAAGTATTGCAGAACTAAGCGAGAAGAGCAAACGTAAAGCAATTATGATTTTAAATCGAGCTAAAGAGATGGGTATAGTAGCAGGAAAAGATCCAATGGGAATTGCAGCAGCAGCACTTTATCTTGCATGTATTAGTGTAGGGGAAGTTAAATCTCAAAAAGATATCTCAATTGCATCAGGAGTTACAGAAGTAACTATAAGAAATAGATGTGCAGGGTTGAGACAAATGATAAAAGATGATGAATAAATAAATTATTTCTTAGATATTTCAAATTCTATTTTATCCCAAGGAAATACAACATAAGCATCATCATCAGTTTCTTTCCCATAGATTAATTGTGAAGGGAATTTTTTTCCACGCCTTGCAAACAAAGTAACATAAAGTAATTTTGAAAAATCTTCAGATTTTGAAATAATTTTATCGAA
>CALFHG010000040.1 GCA_937875805.1 uncultured Nitrosopumilaceae archaeon | reverse complement strand
AATAGATTAGAATTTGAATGGTTTTCATTCGAGTAAATTCAACAGGCCAAAAACCAATATTGAAAACAGTTATTCTTTTCTGACCCTCATCTCTTGCAAATTCCAGTTCTCTTAGGAAAATCCTTCTAATTTCTGCATTATCCCCAACTTCCCAAAGTCCCTTCATTGATTGAGAATGTTTAGGCTTTGGCAGTTTTACAATTCTAATCCAATCAACTTTTGGCTTTCCTTGAGGTCTTTGTGGTGGATTTTTATGGTCATATTCCAACATACCTTTGCTTCCTTTTTGTGCCATGTATCGCTTGTATTCCCACAAAGAAAATCGATTATCATTGTAATTTTTTAGTGGAATTTCAGATGGTTCATCATTCTTATCAGTTAAAATAAAATCGTGTGGAACGAGCAATGTCATAGGGTATCTACCAAAATCAGTTTCATAACCAAGCTTCATTGGGCTTCCATTCTCGTCTAATTTTGGGCTTCCTTTGTTGTCCAAAACAGTTCCACAGTTGCAAGGATAATCTTCATCATGGCAACAACCCATTGTGATAGACCAATAGGCAGATTCATGAAATTCTCCACCGTAGCAATCAAATCCAGTTTGTCCTGCATCTAGGAGTTTTTCTGCAATTTTTTCCAAAGTTGTAGATTTGGAACTGCCTGTAAACCCTACTGCAAAATGTGTTTGTTTCTTGAACGGTTCAATTAACGGCTTGGAATATTTGTTAAGATCAACTGTCCCTAGTTTTTGTGACAATATTATAAGTCCTGAATGTAGTCCTTTGTTTCTGATTGAGATAGTGCAAGTTTAGTTTCTCTAATTATCTCATGATCAAATGGCATTATGACGTAATAGTATTTGTTCCATAGAGTTCTTAGTTGTTTGATTAATGAAAAGAAAAATGGCTTTCCCCAAAAGTTAGTTGTTTTGGATAACGGCATTTGTCTTACATGGTCCCATGAATAATATCTTGGTGCATACCATTGTGAATTTAATTGGTCAACGGATAATTTCCACCAAGCTAATCTAACTGGAACATATTCCGTCATTTCAATGAATAGACCTGTATCGTTTACATGAGATAACGGGTCAAGTTCCTCAAGTGCAGGGAGTTCAAAATGTTCTTTTTGCGGATCTAAATTATAATCATTGTACACAATTTCATACTTGTCTATCCTGTTTGGTTTCAATTCATTTCTTGTTATTTCGTAATACAAACCACCTGACCAAATCTTTTGTATCTTATCTATGACTTTGGGATCATACTTTATTTTGCTTGAAACGTTTCCAAATCTTTGTCCAGATAACACTTCCTCAAGGAATGTCATTTGAGAATTCATCATTTTGAATCTCTCGTTGTATGCAGAATGTAGGTTGACAAGTCCTTTTGATAATTTTAATTTGTCAGCAATACTGTCAGGTTCTACTTGTATAGATTTTACGTCATACTTTTGATTTGTGTCCATTTTAATCCTTTTCTAGCAGTTTTCCAAAGTCAGGTGATTCAGTTTCTTCTTCAACAAATGTTATTTTGTTTGGTAAGTTTTTAGTTGCAATTAGTATCAATTCATAAAACAATGCAAGTTTTTGTGACTTGGTATGTCTATTTTGTGTTTCATGTTTTAGTGTCATCAAGTCTTTAGTGATGATTTCGTAATCGTCAAACAGTTCTTGATCTTGCATTGGGAATTGTCTAAAAATTTGTTCCAATCTTTGTGAATCTTCAAAAATTCCTATCTTAAACCAATCTGATCTCTCCATATCCATGTTGTTTCTTTCTTTTTCTGAATTTGGATAATCAGGATATTGAAACTTGTTGTAATTTTTTTCTGCCAAATCTGCAAGGTTGAACAGTTTCAAAATTAAATGATTGTTTGCGTTAAATCGTTGTTGGGAGTTTTGCTGAACGGGTGCAACAGGTTTTTCTTTTTGTAATTGAATGATTTTTTGTGCAATAACTGACAACTTTTGTATGGAATACTTGTAAAGGTAAATTCCGTCTTTTTCGGCTTTTGGAACTACCATTGTTTGATTGTAAAGTTCAGGTAATGTTGCCATTTGACCTTCAGGTAACGTTCTTTGTTTCCAAATAAATTCTTCCAAGTCTAAAACTTTGTCAATAGTTACTCGATTAATATCACGATTGATTTGAGTAGTTTTTTCCCAATCTTCATTAGGATTTTTTGTATATACTGTGATTTCTTCAGTTAAAATAGGGTTCCAAACTATGTGGTTTCTGATTTTTATTCCATGTGGAATTTTAATTTTGAGGGTTTGAGAAGACTTTTGGGTTTCATCAGCTTCCAAATGTTTTTGGATAACAGTTGGTTCTAACGCCAATTATTTTGTATGATCATCATAGATGTGACGTTGGAATTATCCACTTTGATGATAATTTTTCCTTTTTTACAAATATGAGTAACAGTTTTCTCCATGAATATATTACGCCTTAAAGGGTTTTAAGGTTTTATTTTATGGATTTTCTTGGCTTTTTTGGTGTTTGTGGTGTTTTCTTGTGTCCGTTTGTTGAATGGTTTCTCTTGCCACCACTTGACTTTCTAGCTAATTTAATAATTCCAATTCCTGCAATTACAACCATAATGAAGATAGATAATAGTGCAAGTGTATCGCCACCAAAGCCTGATCTTGTATCTATTGTGATTAATGTTGTTTGAGATATGTTGTCACCGACAGATGTTGCCGTAACTGTTATTGGCAATTCATATAATTTTTCTTGTAAGCAGTTGGTGGTTATTTTTTTAGATGGGTCACTTGTAAGGGCATTACAAATTTGTGTAGGTGTTGAAATTGTGTATGTAATATCATCAGATGAGAATGAATTTCCGCTACCTTGTAGAATTATTGGTGCAGTATCTTCTATGTTAAATTGAATTGAATCTAAAATAGAGTCGTCATAGTCAACTGCACTAATTCTTAGATTCTCGCCACTATCCCATGAGATAGGAATTTTTCCAGTTAAAAATTCGCCATTAGACATAACGTGGGTATTTCCAAGAATTGATATATTTAGTAATTCATCTATTGCAGTTACAATTTTCTTAGAACTTCCACCACCGCCACCACTTCCACCACCACTTCCACCACTACTGACAGCAGTTAAGGTTAATTCGTTTGATGTAGGAGAAACACCATAAGTATTGATTGCAGAAACACGATATGCTGGTTCGTTCATTGATGTTGTTGCAGTATCAAGATAAGTTGTAGATGTGCTTCCCGTATCTGTGTTAACTGCAATCCAACCTGAACCAAGATTTCTCTCGATTTTATATCCTGTTGCTAGAGGACTTCCTGCTGAAGCAGTAAAATCTAATTGAACTGAAGCAGGGTTGACAGTTACAGATGTAAGAAGATCAAGTACAGGTGCAGGGAGTATGCCAAATGTGTTAGCAGAATCCTCGTTAGATGCTACGGAATTAGATCCCGAATTAGTTGAAACACCAACAATACGATAATTGTATTGTGTTCCAGTTGTAAGTGACCCTGAAGTGTAAGTTGTATCTAATGAACTAACGCCAGTTGCCAAAGTGGTAAATCCGTTTCCAGTTGGAGATTCATATTCTATGGTGTAACTTGAAATTCCACTAATTCCTGTCCAAGCTAGATCAATTTGGTCAATGGCCATTGCAGTTGCAACAAGATTAGTTGGTGCAGATAACAATGTCCAAGCGTTTTGAGTTGCACTTGCAGTTCCTGCACCGACACCATTGATTCCAGAAACACGCCAATAATACTGATCATCAACATTGAGTGAAGTTGGAGTTGAAATTAATGCAACATTTCCTGTGTTGGAAACTAGATTTGCCCAAACAGAATTGTCTAATGAATATTCTATTTTGTAGCCTTGTAATGTTGATGAGTTTTCGTTACTTGCTGTCCAATCCAGTTGCATTGAGGTGTCACTAAGAACTGTAACTGTTAGTGTTGGTTGACTTGGAAGTGATGGAGTTGTAATTGAATCAGCAGTAGAAGATACGGAAGTCCCATGATCCGAAATAGCCTTTACTGTAAAAGCAAATGTTCCTGTTGATGGAACTGTATTTGCAAATGTATTTACCAATCCAACTTGTCCTTGACTAACTCCATCTCTAAAGATTTCAAAATTGCTCAATGTTCCAGTTCCAACATCAGCAGGATTACTCCATGTGACAACAACATCTAGAGGTGCTGTTGCAGTATTAGCGATTGTTGCAGATATTGATGTAGGTGGATCAGGTGGAGTTCCAGCAAGTCCACTTACAAACGGTGTGGCAAAATTAGAATAACCAACGGAATTAACGGCTTGTGTTGAGTAATAATAGGTAGTTCCCCCAGTAACAGAACTATCAGATGATGTAGCCAATGTCGGTGAATCAATTAAGGTAGGTGCTACACCTCTATCGTAAATGTTATCAATTTCAGTTGATGTTAGGGTGTCACTATTGATAAAAAATTCATCTAAAGTTCCGTCAACGTTTGTTATATAATCCAATCCCACATTAGAACCTAAACTTGTTGATGAAGTTGCAGTTGCTACGCTACTTCCTTGAGAATAAATAGTCCAATCATTTGATGCACCTCTAGTAAAGACAATATGTCTTGGTTCTGTTGTTGTGTCAGGAAGTCCAGTTGCAGAAACTATTACGCTACTTGAAGAAGTAGGTGAAGTAAACGCAGGGATATTTATATCCCAATATCGTGACAACGAACCTGAATATTGGATTGTAATTTGTCCATTTGTAGAGATAGAATCAAATGCTATCGGCACAGTTACGGTTGAATCATTCATTTGATATGATGGACAACCCCAAGGACTACCGTTACATGCGGTTGCAACACTACAAGCTCCGTTTGCAGTAACGGGATTACCGTTATGAGCTCCTGAAATACAGAAATATTCACCTGTAACACTATTATATGCTTGTTGAGTTGCCAAACCTCGACTATAACCACCGCCACCGTATTGATAACCATGATATTCTGATTTTACATGAACTGATGCACCTGCGGACACCATATATGGCATATTGTAAGTATTAGATGCTGGGTAAAATCCCACAGTTTGGACATTATCGTTGAAATTATTATTACACGCTAATGCACCTACTGTACAAGATATTCCGCCAACTGCACCTTGTGATGAATAACTGACGGATTTTGCGGTTACATCAGCAGTTGTAGAACCTACGTTAAATTCAACGTCATTTACAGTTAGGAAACTTTCACAAGTTTGTGGTGCTGTTGAACTACAAGTTGTAGTCACAGGTGTGTCTAGTTTAACCCAACCACCAACACTAAAAGGATCTGTTGTGTCAGGCAGTAATGTACTTGCGTATGTCAAGTCAGGATCTTGTATTGCTGTCTTGATAGTTCCGTTTACATAAGAACCACCTGTTGCAGTTATAGAAATAGAATTAGTTGATGAATCTGAAATAGGATAACCATGAATCAATAATTCATTATCTGCCATATCAATTTGACTATCTGATCCTGATGAGTTTGGCAAATCAACATGAGAAAACGAGTTTAGTGTTCTGAAAACCTTGTAACCTATGATGGAACTATCACCATCATCTATGGGAGCTGTCCATGACGTTACTATTGGGATTCCTGCTGTTGTAGTTAGTGAAGTTGGTGGTTGTGGTGCTGTTGCAACTGTATAAGATACAACTAAAGTTGTCCCTGATAAAGTATGATATTGATTTAATGCAGTAATGTCAACTTGTAGTGCAGATACTTGAGCTCCAGATAATGCACTTCCATCAATAGTACCACTAGAAATTATGTGGTTATGTAATGGCGTAATATCAAAAGTTCCTGATCCAGTTGTTGTTATTGTCGGATCAATTTTTAGATAACCAATAAAAGGAATACCATCATCACCGTTTGCATAATCCAAGTTGACCTTGTACTCATTATCCTCAAATATTATATTTACAGATTCCAATGAATCAATACCAACATCAAAGTCATAATTCAAATCATTACTTATCTTTAAAATTTCCGCTTTGTTATCTATGATGTATTGCCTGTCAAAAGATTGACCATTGAGTGCTTGAATATCTATAACTTGCCCTGCAATTTCTATCTCACTTCCAGTATGTATCGTTTGGCTTACGCCAAGTTCTTGTTCTCCAACATTGCCTACCATGAATGTTTCTTTGAATCCTGAAAATACATTCAAATCAATTTCCTGTGTAAATTCTGTTACCATTATACTGAATGTATCACCGTTGAAGTAACCTGATACTGTTATTACTTCACCGTTAAATCCCAAAAAGGTTGAAGATTCCAAAGTAAATTCAGATGATAAAGATGGATCTGCATAAAATTCTTCTGATGAAATTGGAATGAAAACATTTTCAATTCCTGTTAGAATTTTGCTACTTTTAAGAGATATACCATCTTCGTATGATTCTACTGTAACTGTACAGGCTTCATCATTGACAGGCATATT
>CALFHG010000039.1 GCA_937875805.1 uncultured Nitrosopumilaceae archaeon | reverse complement strand
CTAGTTCTGAAAATATCATTACTTTCTTCTAAAAAATTCCTATTATAATCATTAAATTAAATCACACAATCCGACATTAAATAGCAAAAACACCTTCATTTCTTTATGACTAGTGTAGTAAAATCAAGAGCAATCAGGATTTTTGAAAATTATTTGCATTCTCCTAACACTAGAGCAATTTACACAATCCATGTTAATTCATTTGTAAAATGGGCTAATTTACCAAATTGGGAGTGTATGTTGGAAATGAGTTCCAAGGAATTGAAAATAATAATTGAGGATTATGTTATGCACAAGAGAAGTACAACTAGCTTTGTCTACTGTAAGACTATCTCTTTTGGAATCCAAGCATTTCTAGAATCTAATGATTATGATGGCATTAACTGGAAAAAGATTAGAAGACTAATGGGAAAAGATGATAAAAAGAAAACATCTAGGCCTTGGACTACTGAAGAAATTAAAAGAATGTTGGAAGTTGCAAAATCATTACGTAACAAATCCCTGATCCTTTTCCTTTCATCAAGTGGAGTAAGACGAGGAGCTATACCAAATATGAAAATGAAGGACTTGAAAGATATGCCATTAGGGTGTAAGGCAGTAACAGTTTATTCTGAAACATCAGATGAATACATTACTTTCATTAATCAAGAGGCCTCAATTATGCTAGCAGCATATTTTGAAAGACGAAAATCTAAAGGAGAAATAATTACACCTGAATCATATGTTTTTGCTTCTGATCATACTACTAGATTACAAACTCCTGTTACGGAAGGAACTATCTCTTATCTCATTCAACACATCAAAGAACAAGCTGGTTTTGTTGGTAACGGTGTAGATAATCAATTATGTCATGCTTTTAGAAGACGATTTGATACCGTTTTCAAATTAAGAGATGATTGCAACGTTTCATTAGTTGAAAGATTGATGGGTCATTCTACAACAGTTATTCTTGATAATTCATATTTTCAACCAACAACAGAAGACTTGTTTAAGGAATATCAAAAAGGAACGGGAGATCTTACAATAGATGATTCTGAAAGATTAAGAACTGAAAATGAACAAATCAAAAATGATTTAGATGAATTACAACAAGAAAAACAATCTACTCGTGAATTATCTAAGAGATTAGATGAGT
>CALFHG010000038.1 GCA_937875805.1 uncultured Nitrosopumilaceae archaeon | reverse complement strand
ACATTTGAGTGAAATTAGACCAATTTAGTGGGACTAGATTTTAGAATTACATATTATCCTCAAAAAGGGTTCAAGCCTCTACGGATTTGAATCTAAACACATATTCTCAAAAATAAATGACTAATTTTATTTTTAATTTATCTTCTAAATTAAAATTATTTAATTTAACAATAGGGAATTAAAAAATAAAAAGAAAAAATTTATTGTTTAAAGTCTTGGAATGATTTTTGATTTTGCAGTTATTCCTATGATGCTAATTATAGATACTGCAAGTATCATCATTGCAATAGTTCCAAATTCTGGAACTACTTGTTTTTTTGCAATTTCGCCAAATACTTCTTGATATTGTTCATCATGTCCAAATCCAACTGCATTAACAGTAATTGTTACAGGTGAATCATCAGATGCATCAATTGCCAAAGCACTTGTTGTGTGGGTGTTAGTCATTGTTCCTTTATGCATATGTCCTTCTTCATTTAACAATACCATTGTTCCATGTATTGCCTGAATGTTGTAGGTAATATGCTCTGCAGGATCACCATTCAATTCTGTAATTGTGACATCTATGGTCATCACCTCATTTGCGGATCCATCACTAGATACAATATCTGCAACAAGATTATCAATTTGGGTATTTGATTCAACAGTTGAGCCAATTGTAATTGTGCCCAAATCTTTTTCAATACCTCCACCGACAGTTACGAAAACTTGTCCTACCATCCATGGATGAACCAGGCAAAAGTAATCGTATTCTCCAAGTGTATCAAACGTATGTGAGAATGTTTTACCTGCCATCAACATACTACTGTCAAAGATTCCGTCAGCAGTAGTGTCAGCACCACTCGTTACAGTGTGTACTGCAGAGTCATCATTGCTCCACACAACCTCATCACCAGGATTAATTGTTACCATGTATGGGAGAAAACATTCGTTTGTTTCATCACATCCAGGTACACCAGATCCTTGTGGGAGACTAATTGATACTTGTTCGGCAAATGCAGATGGTGTTATAGTCAGAATGAGTCCAGTTAGGATCATTGAAGTCATTATTAGTTTTTGATTAGTCATTAAATTGAAGATTAAAGATTACCATAAAAAACTTATTGCAAAGCCAGGAGGTTTAGCCATAATCTACATATCTGTTGTAACGTGTTTCTACTTCGTGATTCTCCCCTGATTGTATTTTTTCATACACCTCATTTTTTCGCATTTCAATGTATTTGCAAATTTCAGCAAATTTCTCATCCTTTGGATAAGAATCAAAAACTGGCTCAACCATCTTTAGATATTCTAGAGTTTTCATTCTGTATTCCTCCCTTGTGGGTTTTTTGATTCCTTTCATTCTAAACCAGATTACTGCCCAACTTGAGCCTATGACATGTGGTAATTGGTCAAATGCCCTTTGAATCTCAAAACGTTCGTCGTTTCTCATAATTCCTGAAGAAATTTTGAAGCTGATTTTGCAAAATATGTTACTATCATATCTGCGCCTGCTCTTTTAATTGAATAGAGAATTTCTAGTGTAATGTCTTTTTCATTTACATAGCCTAATTGTGATGCAGCTTTTACCAATGCATATTCTCCAGATACACTGTATGCTGAAACTGGAATATTGTATTTTCTTCTTGTCTCTGAAATTAAATCCAAATATGCTAATGCTGGTTTAATCATAACAATATCTACACCTTCTTCAATATCTGTTTCTACTTCCATCATTGCTTCTCTTGCATTTGTATATGGAACTTGGTATGTTTTCCTATCTCCAAACTTTGGAGCACATTCTGCAGCATCTCTAAATGGCGAGTAAAAGTTTGAACGATGTTTAGCAGAGTGTGACATTATGGATACATCTGTAAACCCTTCATCATCAAGTGCTTTTCTAATAGCTGCAACTTGACCATCCATCATTGCAGACGGTGAAACAGTATCTACTCCTGCTTTTGCTTGACTA
>CALFHG010000037.1 GCA_937875805.1 uncultured Nitrosopumilaceae archaeon | reverse complement strand
GTAATCACATCTTTTATTACAAAACCAATCCAATCCACCTAAATATTCTACACGATCTGACCTGCCACAAAATGTGCATTTTATAAAATTCTTCATACTTTTTTCTTTGACCATGTTGATTTTTTACTCCTATTGTATTTCTCTTTTATCCCTTATTTCTTCTAGAGATTCTAATCACAATGTTATTCTATTTTTAGAGCAATGAGATTTGATGTGTCTAGAATCATGTCGTCTTTACACCTAAGATTTTTAATCTCTCGTTATGGAATACCATTGATGTTCTCCTTTTTTACAACAAATGAGGCAAACGATGCTTTGCCTAATGTAATAAAAAAATTTGAGTATGCTTTAGCAAAAAATACTGAAGCTAAAAAAATAGAACAGGAATTACAGATGAGCATATCTACTACGAATTCTTTTGAATCATATGTAACTCTCAAACAACGTCTAAATTCTGCAATTACTCAATTCTATGAGTCAGTTGAACTATTAGAAAATACGGGTGTTGTTGTCAAAAGCATAGAGCAAGGCTTGTTGGATTTTCCTTCAAAACGATTTGAAGAAGAAGTATGGCTTTGTTGGAAATACGGTGAAACTGAAATTAAATTTTGGCATGAGAAGGATTCTGGTTTCATGGGACGAAAACCTATTGAAGTAAGTGATGATTCACTGGTTTAATCATTTAGTGTTGTAATTAATTCTTAATTTTTTTCTAGTCTTTTTTTATCTCTACAAATTCCACATAGATATTTTTTTAGAAATTCTTCAAATTCTATTTTAAATTCATTTGTTTTTGAATATTGTTCACCTGCTTTTATTCCTCCTGGAACTTGTTTACCACAATTGGTACAATGAATATCTGCATCAAATTTGATTTTTTTCTCATTGTCTGAAATTTTACCTATTATCATAACTTGTATTTTATTTATTTTTGATATAAACAATGGGTAAAATCAAAACTCATGAATATTATACTGAACAACTAGCATTCTTTTTGATGTTATCTGTTTGGTTTCGAGTAATTAGGGTGAAATTTCTACTTGCATCAATAATTGCTGTATCTGTAGGTTTGGCACTTAATTGGTGGCAAAACTCTTCAATTGAACCATTTGATGCTTTGCTGACATTTGCTGGGGTGATGGCACTTCATGCTAGTGTTGATTTACTAAATGATTTTTGGGACTTTAAACGTGGAATTGATACTAAAACAACTCGAACCAAAATGAGTGGTGGCACTGGGGTGTTGCCCGAAGGATTACTCAAACCATCTTCAGTATATCGTGCAGGAGTTTCATTTTTAATAATTGGAACTATCATTGGAGGATATTTTGTAATTACAGATGGCATTACAATTGCAATTATTCTTGGATTTGCAATTTTATCTATCTATTTCTATTCTACTAAAATTGTTGATTCTGGATTGGGTGAATTTTTTGTTGCAGTTAAAGGTGCAATGATAGTCATTGGAACTTTATTTATTCAGTCTGGTGAAATTTCACCTGAATCTATTTTTGCTGGAATCGTAGTAGGCTCGTTATCTTCACTTGTTCTTTTTATTGCATCTTTTCCAGATCATGATGCAGACAAATCCAAAGGTAGGAAAACTTTGGTTATTATTGTTGGAAAACAAAAAGCAGCAAAATTATTTTGGGTTTTCCCTCTCGTGTCCTATGTGGCAATAATGATTGGTGTTTTGATAAATTTATTCCCTTTAATTTCAATGATTAGTTTTCTTAGCTTTCCATTAGTGATAAAATCAGGAATTGGTTTACAGAAAAATTATGATTCTATTAATAATCTCGTACCTTACATGTATTCAACTCTGATGTTTGGCAGGGTGACTGGTATTTTGTTTGTAGCAAGTTTCCTACTTGGATCTTTACTCTAGACATAAATTTAGCAATTAAAAAGAATCTATATGATTTCAGGCCATGCAACTTTTGAAGGTACTAAAGAATTTTCAAAAAATTCAGGCATAAATTTAGAGAATTTTAAAGAATTTCAAAATCTCTTTCTTTCTAATGTTGGTATTGGAACGTATCTTGGAGACCCTGATGCAAAAACTGATGAATTGGTAAAAAATGCTGTTAAGCAATCAATTCAATCTGGAATTAATGTCATAGATACTGCAATAAACTATAGATCACAAAAAGCAGAAAGATCCGTTGGAAAGGCAATTGCAGAATTAGTTAAAGAGGGTAAAATTAACCGAAATCAAATATTTGTCAGTTCAAAAAATGGCTATGTCACAAATGATGCTGATGTGCAACTGGAATTTTGGGAATATGTAAAAGAAGAATACTCGCAAAAAGGAGTTATTCAAGAGGGTGATGTCACATCTGGATATCATTGCATGACTACATCATACCTTTCTGATCAATTAGATAGGAGTTTGAAAAACTTGGATCTTGAATGTCTTGATTTAATGTATCTTCATAATGCTGTCGAGGGACAAATAAAAGATGTTTCAAAAGAAAAATTTCTAGAGAATTTAAAATCTGTTTTTGAATTGTATGAACAAAAACGAGATGAAGGAAAAATTAAATTCTATGGTATGGCGACATGGGAATGTTTTAGAGTTCCATTTGATAATCCACAATACATTTCACTTGAAGATACAGTTAACATGGCTAAAAAAATTGGTGGTGAAAATCATGGATTTCGATTTATTCAATTACCTTACAACATGAATTATGATCAAGCACTACTTGCAAAAAATCAACTACTTGGCACTGAAAATGTTTCTATCTTGGAAGCTGCTACACGATTAGGAGTTGGGGTGTTCACTAGTGTTCCTTTCATGCAAGGTAGATTACTTACTCCTGGTACCATGCCTGAATTTGATAATCTAAAACCTTCTTTGGGTGCTTTACAATTCATTCGTTCATCTCCTGGTGTTTTAGCTCCTTTGGTGGGACAAAAATCTACAGAACATGTTTCAGAAAATCTTGAAATCATGAAAATACCTCCAATGTCTGAAAATGAATTTCTTGCATTGGTGAAAAAATTAACTTCATAGTTTTTCAATATTATGGCCTCGAAATTTTATAGAAAGATAATAAGTGGGTGATATTTAGTGTGACTAAGTAATTTGTCTGCTAAAATTTATGATTATACAAAAATTTGTAATTCAGTATTTTCAATTGATCAAAAAATTCGTTTTGTGGGTGTAATTAATGAAAGAGGTAGATTAGTTGCAGGTGGAATGAAAGAAAATGTTGAACCTTTAGAAAGTGAAAAAGATGATGAGATGATTTTCATGGAACTAGCATTACGAGTAAAAATGAGAAAAGAATTTGATAAACAACTTGGTCAGGTAAATTTTGCCATGGCTTCTCGTGAACGTGCACTTGCAATTAGTGTAATAATCAATGATGACATATTGTATGTTGTATCTGAACCTGACTCTGATTATGGTTTACTCCCAAAGAAAATTCTTGAAATTATTAATTCACAATAACGTTTAGTTTCAACCTTTTGGATTTTATGATTGTATTAATTAATAATAAAATTACAAATCGGTTACATAGTTTTTAATGAAACACTAACTTCTGATTATTTACTAATTTATGAATTGACAAAAGAAATTGTGTCCATTACTAAAAACTCCATTTACCCTGGAATTGAATCCATAATTTCTTTACGTAATGGTGTCTCACTGACACTTGAAATTTGATCATTTCTCATCTATGGCTGGAACATTAGCATAAAAAGTAAATTTTTTTCCTATAAA
>CALFHG010000036.1 GCA_937875805.1 uncultured Nitrosopumilaceae archaeon | reverse complement strand
GAGGATTCTTAAAAATTACCAATTTTTATTAAATGCCATATTTCACTAAATTCATGGCAGAATGCTGTATTTGCAAACTTGTTCCTGGTACATTAAAAATCACTGATGGAAATCCAAATTATAAAGGAAGACCAATTTGTGCAGAATGTCAGGGGTATCGTAAATTACTCAAAGAAACTAAATAGATTCTGATTCTGACTTTGTTTTGTTTTTTGCAGCCCAATCTTCATACATTTTGATTAATTCATCCACATCTTTGCCATCTTTTGAATAAGTCACTATTACCCCAAATGTCCCTTTAGTGTCATGACCTCTTGCAAAGTATCCCCAAAAGGAATCAGGCAGTTTGGCAAAACTACTAGAATCATGTGATACTCCGATTAGATTATTTCCAATTACCTCTACTACTTTTTTTGCATCAATTTGCTCAATCATTAGTTGACGCCTTTTCTTCTGTGCAGTTTTTCTCCAGTTAGTACAGTATTATTTTCAAAATCTTCTTGCCTTTTCTTCATGGCGTCTTTTTCTTCTTTAGTTACTTCACGAATAATTACATCCTCACCGTCGGCAAAATTTTCACATTTTTCACATATCCATAGTGGAGCTTTGTCCTTTGCAAATACTATTGGCAGTCTTCGCTCATTACATTGTTTACAGAATAGTGTCATCTCATCAATACCTCTATGGACTAAGCCTATCTGGGTCTCGCGGATACAAAACAACTTCGCGAACATTATCAATTCCAATTAGTGTAGTTAGTAATCTCTCCAATCCCATTCCCCATCCTGAATGTGGTGGCATTCCCCAATCAAATGTTTTGAGGTGGTCTGCAAATTGTTCAGGATCTAATCCTTGCTCTTTTAGTCTTGCTTTGAGCATTTCAGGATTGTGAAGTCTAGTTCCTCCTGAAGATAATTCTAAAAATCCGTACTGCAAATCAAATGAGCGTGAAAGTGTTGCATCATCATCTTTTTCTCTAATGTAAAATGGTTTTAACTTCATAGGCCAGTCAGTTAAAAAGAAAAATCCTGGATGATTATTCCCTATAATTCTTAAATGTGCATCTAACAAATCATCTCCAAATTCTACTTTTTCTCCTGCTTTTTTTAATTCCTCAATACATTGAGTGTATGTTATTCTTTCAAATGGTGTGGATGGTACCTCAATGGTGTGTTCAATTGCTTTTTGTTCTGCTTTACAATTTTCTGAAACATCTTTGTAAACTTGTAACACTAGTGATTCTAAAACATTCATGACATCCTCATAATCCATGAATGCAGCTTCAATGTCTATACTGGTAAATTCTGTCAAATGCCTTCCTGTGTGGGAATTCTCTGCTCTGTAAAAGTTTGCAATCTCAAAGACTCGCTCCAACCCTATGGTCATTTGCTCTTTGTATAATTGTGGACTTTGAGCAAGATATGCTGTTTTCCCAAAATAGTCCAATGAAAATAAATCTGCACCCCCCTCACTTGCACTGCCGATAATTTTTGGAGTTGTAATTTCCAAGAATTTTTTATCACTCAAAGTTTTTCTTAATGATTGTAATACGTAATGTCGTAATTTGAAAATTGAG
>CALFHG010000035.1 GCA_937875805.1 uncultured Nitrosopumilaceae archaeon | reverse complement strand
ACCAACAAGCACACCAACACCAAGCACACCAACACCAAGTTCACCAACACCAAGCACACCAAGCACACCAACACCAAGTTCACCACCAAGCACAGTAGATTACACAGGAGATTTCTACTGCAAATCAAATGTTGTAATGTCTTACAATGATGATGTTAGACAAAGATGGATTCAATATGGCGATACATGGCGTGATGTTGATTTGAACTTGGCTTCTACTCTAGGTGGTGGAAAAGTAGATGAAATAAAAGGCGTTATCAACATGAAATGTGATTGGAACGGTAACGGTTCTGTTAAATTATTATCTGGAAATGTTGGAACTTTTGTACTTAACGGTTGGAATGGTGGAAGTTATACAATTCCAAAAATAAATGATTACCTAATGCCAAACACCAAATTAGAAAACGGAGTAAAAACAGAAGTTGGCGTAATTAATATTCTAGAATCTGACATTGATAAAATTGAAAAAATGTTAAGTGTAGATAGTTCAAATAATGTAGGAATTACTTTTACCGTTGATATAGATTCCAAGTTTTTACTTAATGGCATTGATACAGTTAACAGCAAAAGCATACACCAAAGTTCTATGAAATTCACAAAATTATTAGAGGAAGTCAAAGTAGTGACACAAGCAAATTCAAGATATTTTCCAATAACAATAGAATCCATTGAGAGAACTGCATATCCTGCACTAGACCTTATGGGATCAAGTGGAGATAAATTAAACACAAGTTTGGATATTAAGAAAAATCAAATCAAAATAACAACTTCAATGACCAAATATCTTTCAGATGAGGGAAGCCCAACTGTTGAAATTCAAGGTCCAGATGGAACTTATAAGAAAATTAGTGCAAGACTAGCAGAAAAAGTTGGAGATAAACAATACTTTGAAACATATTGGACTTTGCCATTAGATTCTAAGCAAGGAACATGGAATGTATTTGTCAAAAACATCAATAGAGATCAATCAGGAAGTTCATCATTCTACGTTCAAAATAACGTTCAAAATACTGTAACAACCACAACAACAACAACTGCAACAACTGACCCAGATGAACTCAAAGACTTGGAAGATTTGAGAGTAGGAGTAATGTGGACGGCAAAAGATGGTAATGGTGGAACAATTTCAGGAGTTGGTGGAAACTCCATTACAGATGGAAATGCAGTTATCCCTATGTTATCTTTAGACATATCTAGAATTACTGATGATAGATTTTTAGATCGAACCACACCATTCTCACAAATAAACATACAACCAATAATTCAATTTGATTCAGATGATCCGTTTGTTGAAATGAAAAATTATAAATTGTCAACAAATTATAATCCACTTGCAATAACAATAGAATTATCAATCCCAGATGATCAAAAATCTACAAAAATTCCTAGATCAATTCAGTTGTTACCACAAGGCGGTAGCGGTGAATTTTTAACTTTAGGTTGGGGAACTCTAACACAAGCCAATGCAGATACACTAGCTGAATCAGCAGGATATGCAGTTGGAGATAG
Organism: uncultured Nitrosopumilaceae archaeon; assembly: GCA_937875805.1. GTDB lineage: Archaea > Thermoproteota > Nitrososphaeria > Nitrososphaerales > Nitrosopumilaceae > Nitrosopumilus. Next base: position 30 of record CALFHG010000035.1, on the reverse strand, counting down.
ATTTACAGTTGAAGCAAAAATAGGTGGAAA
>CALFHG010000034.1 GCA_937875805.1 uncultured Nitrosopumilaceae archaeon | reverse complement strand
AGCATTTTTTTCTAATAATAAATGATATAGTGGTTTTCCTACTAGATTGCTTCGATTAATTAGTACAATATTTTTTCCTTCTAAATCAATATTGTGATAATCAAACATCTCCATTACACCTGTTGGTGTACATGCCACCAATGCTGCTTTTCTCATTGTGAGTAATCCTGCATTATGTGGAGTTAAACCATCTACGTCTTTTATTGGAGATATTCTTGATGTAGTTGCAAATTCATCTAGTTGTTTTGGCAACGGTAATTGAACTAGAATTCCGTGAACAGATCTGTCTGAATTTAATTCATCGATAATTTTTATTAATTCTGATTGTGTGACATTTGCATCCAGTTTGTGGTCTTTGGTTACAATTCCAACCTCTTCACATGCCTTGTGCTTGTTTCTCACATATGTGGCAGAAGCTGGGTCGTCTCCAATTAAGACTGTGGCTAAACAGGGTGAAATTCCTTGAGATTGTAACTCCTCTACTGCTCTTTTGACTCTATCCTTGACTGATTGAGCAATAAGTTTGCCATCAATTTTGACTCCTACCATAATCTGTTTTTGATTTGTAGATATTTAATTCTTGGAATTCTTAGTTGAAAATCTTAGAAAAGAAATTAAGTGGCTAATTTCTAGTCATATTATGTTTGTAATGATAGCAGATATTCAATTAAAAGACGGTGCTGAAGAAGATTTCAAAAGCTGGTTTGCTGAATCAAACAAAGTATTGTGTAATTTTCCTGGATTTATCTCAAGAAAATTCTTAAAATCCTCTGATGGTAGCTATAGAATTCTCGTAGAACATGAGAGTAAGGACACTTTTATCAAAATGCACCAAAGCCCTGAACATGAAAAAATCCATCCGACTGGGCATTCTTTCATGAGTGCTGATCCTCAAAGAAAAACATACGAAGTAGCTGCTGAGTGACATTGAAGCTAGAGTATGATTTAGATACATATCTAGAAAAATTAAAAAACAATAATTCTTACTTTGAGACTTTTATCAACAAGGATAGTTTAGCTGCTGGAGTTTTAGTTTTGAAACCTGGTGAAGAAGACACTCAAACCCCTCATGATAGTGATGAAGTATACTATGTTATTTCAGGTGATGGTTTTTTGAAAATTAAAAATAAAAATTACAAAGTTTCAAAAGACAAACTGTTCTTTGTAGCAAAAGATGTGGAACACTTTTTCCATGGAAATACAAAGGAACTAAAAGTCTTGTACTTTTTTGGCGGACCTGATTCTTAGCTAATTACAGTCCTTCGACCTGAGACTTTGATTTTCTTTCTAGCAAAAAGATTAACTGCTTCTGGATAAATTCTATGTTCTTCTTTTAGAATTTTTTTAGATAATGTTTCTTCTGTATCTTTCTCGTTTACTTTGACTACTGCTTGAATGATTACAGGCCCTGTATCCATCCCTGTATCTACAAAGTGCACTGAACATCCTGAATACTTTGCACCGTACTCTATTGCTTGTTTCTGTGAATTCAACCCTGGGAATGCAGGCAGTAAAGCTGGATGAATGTTGATTATTCTGTTCTTGTATTTTTTTACAAATTCTGGACTAATAATTCTCATAAATCCTGCAAGACACACAAGACCATTTTTTGGTGTAACTCCGTATTTTGTTAGGATGGCGATGATTTTTTTATCGTATTCTGCTCTACTTCCTTTGAAATCTTTACTTTCAACCACTTCAATTTTGACTCCTAACTTTTCGGCAATTTTTAGACCTTTTGCATCCTGTTTGTTAGAAATTACTATTGCTGGATTAATTGGAATCTTTTTTTTCTTAATTGCCTTTAGGATTGATTCCATATTGCTTCCGCGACCTGAGATTAGAATTCCTAGATTTAGCAACTAGTCAATACTAGATCAAACCTGCAATTTATATCAAATCCAACTAATTTTGTTTTCATTGCCTAGTAAAGTCAGGATGACAAAAAATGGAATCCTGTGTGAGATTGGTGGTAAACAAGTCTACTTGGATCCAAAAAACAGTGACGTTAATGGGGTCAATTTTGTATCTCATGCCCATTCTGATCATCTTCCGTCAAAAAATGGCGGAACTATTCTATCTTCTATTGAGACTAATGAAATAGCTAATCTTCGAGGATTTAAGATGGAAAATCACGTAGAATCACTTGATGATTTTTCTTTAATTGACAGCGGTCATATTTTAGGTGCTAAAGGATTGCTTTTTGATGATATTTTCTATACTGGTGATGTTTGCACTAGAGATCGTGGTTTTCTCAAAGGAGCTAAAATTCCAAAATGTAAAACGCTCATCACTGAGTGCACGTTTGGTCTACCTGAATTTGTTTTCCCTAAACTTGAGGATACTCTAAAACAAGTAAATGAATTAATTTCTGAACTTTATGGAAAAGGCGTCCCAGTAATTTTAATGGGTTACCAATTAGGTAAGGCACAAACAATTACGCAATTTTTTGGTCACTGGGGTCCACTATATCTTCATGATTCGGTAAAAGATATGAATACATTACATCAGAAATTTGGTGTATCTCTAAATGATGGAATTGGACATACTGAGGCTGAAAGAAATGGTTTACTTGAAAAAAAACCTTGGGTTATGGTTGCACCTTTGATGTCTAGCAAAAATAAATTTGTTCAAGATATGAAATCAAAGTATGGTGCTGTAACTATTGGATTTAGCGGATGGGCACAATCCATGAAATATTCTTTTGGAAGGCGAACTGATTATTCAATCCCAATTAGTGATCATTGTGATTACCCTGAGTTAATCCAGATGGTTGTACAATCTGGGGCTGAACAAGTATACACGATACATGGATTTGTAGATGAATTTGCTGAGGACTTGCGTAAAAGAGGAATTAATGCACAACCATTACTAGAAAACTCGTTGAATAATCTCACTTAGTAAACTTGCTACATTCACAATTATTTGCTAGACATGATTCTGCATTTCTAATATGGTCATGCGAAAAGTGCTTACATTTTTCATTCTTACAAATTCTTCGTTGAGCTTCTTTTTGTACCACTGTTTGAGCAATTTCATTTGCTTTGTCTTTTGAATATCCTTTTTTGTCAATATAGAAATGAACCACTCTATTGTATAGCCTCTCTGGATTGAATTGTTTCTCGAGCATGGATTTTTCTATATCCAATACGTCATTATTCTATTAAAACAGATCGTGTATTCCAATACTGATATTTTACGTCTAAATCATTGAAAATTATTTCAAAATTACGCCTATATCCATTAGATTTGTGTGTGTTGGATTTGTTTTGATGTTTCCTTTTTGTTTTTGAAAGAATCTTCCTGAATCACTATTTTTGAGAAATTCTTTCATTAAATCTAAATCTACTTTCACATTCTCTGTGATTGCTCCTGCAAAGACTGAATTGCCATCTACGCCATCAGTTCCTGCAGATGAAATTACTATTTTTTTCATTTTCTGTGTATTTTTTAATAATCTTAAAACTAATTCTTGATTTCTTCCCCCCATTCCTTTTCCAAGAACTTTGACTGTTGTTTCTCCTCCAAAAATGATACATGTTTTTTCACTCTCTGAAATTTTTTCTAGTATTTTTGTAACTGCTTCTTTAATATCTCCAAAAACATGCATTACATCGACTGTGTATCCATCTTTTTCTGCTTTGTTTTTCATTTCATTCAAACAGTCATCATTATTTGCAATAACATAATTTTCAATTCTAGCTTTTTTTGGTGTATCTATTTTTTCATTCATTCTATTTTCTAAAAGTGTTAAAACTTCATCAGGCATTTTCCATCTTATTTTATATTTAGCAATGATTTCTAATGCATCTGCATATGTTGTGTCATCCATGTATGTTGTACCTGATGCAATAGATGAAAGATCATCTCCTTCAACATCTGACATTACCAACCCTACTCCTTGGCATTTCATATTCTCAACAAGTTTACCTCCTTTGATTTTGGATAGATGTTTTCTAATACAATTAAATTCTTGAATAGTAGCTCCTGATTTTAACAGTACATCTGTGACATGCACCTTGTCCTCCAGAGTGATATCATCTGGTAATGCCAGCAGCGATGAACCTCCACCTGAAACTAGAAAAATTATTAATTCATCACTGCGCTTATTTTGAACAAATTTCATGATTTCTTTTGCTGCCTTTACACTGGTTTGGTCTGGTTTAGGGTGTCTAGAATTAAAAATTTGAAATTTTTTACTTTTCATTACTGATTTTGAGCCTTTGGGAATGACTATAATTCCACTTTTTACTGGAATTATTGCATTTAGTGCTCTGGTCATAGTATCTCCTGCCTTGCCAAAAGCTACTGAATAGATGTTTGAATATTTTTCCAGATTGAAAGATTTACCGTTAATTTTGATTTCATTAGGGGTCACAAATTTTGGAATGATGTTTTCTGGATTTGCTGCTTGCAATCCTACTTCTAAAATTTCTAAACAATCCTTTTTCTTGTCCGTAGTTGATAAATCATCAAAATTTTGAATAATCATACTGTCTCTAACACTGTAAGATATAATAATAATCAATGATGCCTTTGATTTATGCAAACAATTCGCATTCCAAAAATTATCAACTTTGGAGAAGATGCACTTGGTCAAACAGAATATCCAAAAAATGCCCTAGTTGTCACAACCGTTCCGCCAGCACTATCTGACAAATGGTTAGCAAAAATGGGTATCCAGGATTATATGCTGTATGATAAAGTAAAACCTGAACCATCAATTGACGATGTCAATACTCTGATTTCAGAATTCAAAGAAAAGAAACCCTCTGTTCTAATTGGATTGGGTGGTGGAAGTTCAATGGATGTTGTAAAATATGCTGCACAAGATTTTGGAGTAGAAAAAATCTTAATTCCAACAACATTTGGAACTGGAGCTGAAATGACAACTTATTGTGTTCTCAAATTTGATGGTAAAAAGAAATTGTTACGTGAAGACAGATTTTTAGCTGACATGGCTGTAGTTGATTCATACTTTATGGATGGCACTCCAGATCAAGTCCTCAAAAGCTCTGTCTGTGATGCATGTGCTCAAGCTACTGAAGGCTATGATAGCAAACTCGGTAATGACTTGACAAGAACTCTGTGTAAACAAGCATTTGAGATTCTATATGATGCAATTATGAATGACAAACCAGAAAACTATCCATACGGATCAATGTTGTCTGGAATGGGCTTTGGTAATTGCTCTACCACTTTAGGACATGCCTTGTCCTATGTGTTCTCAAATGAGGGTATACCTCACGGATATTCATTATCCTCTTGTACTACTGTTGCACACAAGCATAACAATTCAATCTTCTATGATAGATTCAAAGAGGCTATGGCAAAACTGGGCTTTGACAAATTAGAACTCAAAGCTGATGTTTCAGAAGCTGCTGACACTGTAATGACTGATAGAGGACATTTGGATCCAAACCCAATTCCAATATCAAAAGACGATGTCGTAAAGTGTCTTGAAGATATCAAAGCAGGTAATTTGTAAAAAATTCAATATTTTTTACTTTTTTTCTATTTTCTTGTTAAATTGCGAAATTGGCAGCTTGATGAAACTTTTTATTCTAATAATCTAACGTAAATGTACTTGGCAGATAAAAAATTGAAATTTGGTATTCAAAACGGCTTAAATGTTGCAAGAGCCGGATATACTGAAGATCAAATTTTAACTGCCTGTATACTTGCCGATAAAACTGGATATGATTCTATTTTCTATATGGACCATACAAACGTCCCACAATGGAAACATGCAATTGTATTAGATCCGTGGGTTATGTTATCTGCAATTGCTGCAGTCACACAGAATGTTGAACTTGGAACTTGTGTTACTGATGCCATAAGACGACATCCATCAAACATTGCTCTAGCTGCAATTTCACTTGATAGAGTTTCTAAAGGTAGAGCAATTTTAGGAATTGGGGCAGGTGAGGCACAAAATCTAAAAGAATTTTGTATTCCGTTTGAGAAACCAGTTTCAAAATGGGAAGAACAAATTCAAGTTATTCATAAATTATATGATTCTACTCCTGATAACACAGTTAGCTATGATGGTAAATATTACAAATTAGAAGGTGCATGTTTGCAAGCACCACCAATTAGAAAACCACGTCCACCTACTTACATGGCAGCAGGTGGTAAACGTACCCTTGCGATGACTGGAAAATTAGGTGATGGTTGGTTGCCAATTGGTTACACTCCTGAACTTTTTGCAGATCATAAAGCACAAATTGAAAAATCAATGGATGAAAATAATAGAACACAAGAAGAGAAAGATAATTTCCAATATGCCCTGGACATTGATGTTTACTTTTCTGAAGATGCGGAACAATCATGGGCCAAAATGAAAGAAGCAGTAAAAGTTAGTTTATTCAAGCCTGAAATTTTGAGAGTTCACGGAATTAAAGAAATTGAAGGATTTGATTTTGTAAAATACTTTACAGAATATTCAATGTCAGACCAATCTTGGATTGTAAAGATGAGAGAGGCTGCAACAAAATTACCTGATGATGTTGCTCGTTCTTCAATTGCACTTGGTACTCCTGAAGATATAATTCCAGTATTTGAGAAATTCATGGATGCTGGTGTAAATCACTTTGTAATTAGATTCTGGGGTAAGAATTACTTTGGCTCTATTGATAAATTTGCAACTCACGTAATACCAGTATTACGTGAAAAAGCCAAGGCCAAGGCCCAACAATAAGACATTCTTTACTATAACCTAACAGTAAATCATTTAGTTTACCTCGTTTTAGATATTGTAATGGATGAAGACCTTCCTGAATCAGTAAAAAAATGCCTTGATATTTTAGAAGAAAATGTGGATATCTTGGCTAATCTTGAATATGATTTAGATGATGAAAAAGAAGATGAATTGACTCCTGATATGGAATTACATAATCTATTTGATATGACTGAAGATGTGGCAGAATCATCTAAACTAAAACGGGCAGAATCAAATTTTGCAAGACGCCAATCTGAAGATTCTTTATGATTTATGTGGTCTATTCTTTTTTGTAAGTGATTTAGATTTACGTTTGTTTTTTTGTTTCTCTATTCTTTTTCTAGTTCGTTCTGTTGCATTAGTTGAACCTTGGATAATTTTTGTTTTACTTCCATCCTTTAACATTATTTGTTTTCCTTTGAATCTGTATTCAACATCTCTACATTTTATGTAATATTTTTTGAGGCAGAAAAATATTCTGTTATTTGTCCCGTGCATTTCTTTAACTTCTTTTGATTTTTTTAATTCATTGAGAATATTTCGAAGTAATCCTTTGTCAATCTCTGTAATTCTATGTAATTCCCTAAACCAGATGAATTTTGATGCAGACCCCCATTCTTCTAAAAGATTCAGGGCTGCATTGATGGCTTTTTCTCGCTCTTCATCAATTTTACTCCTTTATTATGTTCAATT